>JAUYEP010000226.1 GCA_030689765.1 Methylovulum sp. | reverse complement strand
TCATCCTTCGACAAGCTCAGTACGAACGGTTTAAGTCTATGGCGTAAATTTTCAGGCTGCATGGCATATTGATTTATAAGCTTTATTTCTTAACTTAATGGCAGTGTAGCAAAGCGCCGGTTATCTTGTCCCGGCGCAATTTGTTGCACCGACACCTTGACTGAAGCCATTAATCCGACTTGAACACCCCCTAAACACTAAGCACCAAAGCCTTTAATAAACGAATGACTAAAAAAACCTCAACTTCTGTAACGCCTGAATCTATCGTCGGCATAACACCAAGATGCCTCTATGTCCTGTCCACTTCCAACGTGTCTTTGGCGCTACAACATACTGGACAACATCATGACCGTTTGCAGCTGCAATGGTTAGAAAATCGGGAAACGTTTTTTTTCCAGGGCCTGCGGGAATGTAACCTGCTATTGAACGCCGACTTCGGCAATTGCCCAGACCATAATATATTCGGCTGGGAAGGCGAGGCACATGGGCTGGCTGCCATCGGTGCGGATTTTTCTGATAAATGGCGGCTGGCCGGTGGACATACCGCTTACCTGTTCGCACCCGCCGGGTCACCTAGACCTGTTTTGCGTCTTGTTGAAGCCATCCCCCTTGTTTCTGACCTGGCTGATGATACGGCCTTCAATTATCGTCTTTCAGGCTTTTTTGGCACCCACCGCGCAGATGGCATAATCACTATTGATTTTTTTGATGCCGATGACAAAAAGCTTTGCAGCAAAACTTTCCGCATCCCCGAATCAGATAAGCATCTCGGCGGTTTGTTGCCAGAAAACTATCATTATATGCAGTGGGATGTCCGTCCTGCGCCAAACTCCACGCAGGCCAGACTGCAAATTAGCCTGGGTTCGCATACGGGGGGCAGCTCACCTGATAGTTTTCTATTTGTCTCGCATCTGTTTTTTGGTGTCGCCGATACGGCTGACCCATCAATCTGGACACCCTTTTCAGCAGGCGCCCATCAACTCAGCCGGTATGCCCAAAATCACGCGTGGCGGGCATTCGGTATTGCGGCATTACCTAAGGTCAATGATCAACAGAATATTGCCATCAGTTTCGGTAACAAAAAATATTCCCTCATTCCAGAAAACGCCGCCATTCCCGACTATCTGTCGGCAGCCGTCATCAACACCAGCGCCCAAAATATCAATAAACTGTTTGACCCAGGGTTTTATGCCCAGACAGACCATAACACCCTGGACAGTTCCGATAGCGACGGGCTGCTGAAACATTACCAAACCACCGGCTGGCGCATTAACCGTTCGCCCTCACCCTATTTCGATGTCGCCTGGTATCTTGTCAACAATCAGGATGTCCGTGAACAAACTATTGAACCTTTGCAGCATTTTGTCGATACCGGCAGCGCGGCCCATCGGTCCCCGCATCCGCTATTTCACGCGCAATGGTATTATCAAACCTATTTGGCGGGAGACCAGCCCACCGCACAGCCGCTTTTCCACTATCTCTCCGTCGGCTGGCAGCAAGGCAACCAGCCGCATCCCTTATTTTGGACGTGCTGGTATGAAAAAAAATATTTGGGCAAAAGTGCCGGTAGAATTGACCCTTTCTATCATTTTCTGACCGAAGGCTGGCGCAATGGCTGCAATCCCAACCCTTTATTTGATACGGCCTATTATCTGAAACAACACGCCACAAAAAACCGTATCGAGCCAGACCCGCTCTCACATTATTGCCACGTGGGCTGGCGCGAAAACTTCCAGCCGCATAGCCTTTTTGATCCCACCTACTACGCGATGCAAACGGGCTTTAACGTTCAGCTTGCCACGCATTCGCCACTGGAAGAATTTCTTACAACCTCTCTAGCATCCAGTAGCCCCGTAGGGTGGGCAGGCGGTTTTGCCCACCCTTTACGGATAACTAGGTGGGCAGAACAGCGCTGCCCACCCTACACGGCTGTCAGTCCGCACCCCCTGTTTGATGCTGAGTTTTACCGCGGACAAGTAGGCTGCGAACTTGAACAACATCCATTACTCGACTATCTGGCGCGTGGATGGCAAGGCCGCATCGACCCTAACCCACTATTTTCAAAGTCATTTTACTTTTCTCATGCACAAGATGCGGTAAAAGGGCAAATAGATGCCTTAATCCATTATCTTGAAAGTGGCTGGAAGAAAAACCTCCCGGTACATCCGTTATTCAATGCCCAGTTCTATCTCGAACAAAACCCCAAGGCAAAGGGCTGCATCCCGTTACAACATTATCTGATGCACGGTTGGCATAATGGCTACAGTTGCCGTCCTGCTGACGAATCCCTGGATATTAGCCCCCCCAAAAAGCTACCCGAAACCAGAATTACGCTCCGTATCCCCAATGATAGGTTGCTGCCGCCGTTAACTCCGGTTGAAACGGTCGAACCCCCCCGAATTGGCGTTTTTGCACATATTTTTTATCCTGATCTGGCTGCTGAAATGATTGCGGCGACCAACAACATTCCCGGTAACTGCACCTTATTTATCAGCACGAACACGCTGGTTAAACTACGCGAAATAACCGATGTCTGCAAAAAACAGTCAAAACATCCGTTTGAAATACGCACAACCCCCAATCGGGGGCGCGATATTGCAACCATGGTTTGTGGGTTTCGCGACCGTTTACAGGAAGTCGATTACGGTGTCCACATCCACTCCAAACGCTCCAGTCATTTTAATGCCGAATTTGCTGACGCATGGCGGCAACATTTAATTGAAGGCAATCTTGGCACCGAGGCGCTGGTCAGCAATATCCTGCTGTTATTGTCAGATGACCGCATCGGTGCTTATGCCCCAGACCATTACGAACCCCTCCGCCCGCTAATTCAATGGACTGGCAATTTTTCGACCGTCAAAAAACTATTGGAAATGTGTGGCGAAGACCTTTCCAAAGAACATAGCCTGGATTTCCCTTCCGGCTCGATGTTCTGGTTTAAGACCAAAGCCCTTAAGCCTTTACTTGACCTTAACTTGCGCCCCTATCATTTTGAAGCGGAAAACGGGCAAACCGACAACACCCTGGCCCATGCCATTGAACGCAGTTTTTTTTACTTTGTGGAAATGTCCGGCTATGCCTGGATCGTCGGGCAGAGCGTTAGCGGTATTGCCGCTGAACGGGCTATAGCCAACATGGAAACAGCAAAATTTTCAATCGGTAATGTTGCTAACCGGCTATTTCCCACTAACCGCGAATTAGGCGGGTTACGCCGCCATTTTAGCCATTGCACACGGTTTTTGGCCCGCCCCAGCTTGATTCAAAAACCCCGTTTGAACCTGCTTGTCCCCACACTGAATAACGTCCAGCGGCATACCGACACCGCAACCGCGCTTGAGCTGTTTGCAGCCATCCGAAGTGTGCTGGGCGCTGATGTCGATGCGCGGATTATCACGACCGATGTCTCGCCGGAACACCAATATCACCCGCCTAAAGGCTATCAAACCTTATCAACGCTAGAAAAAGACCAGCTTGACGTTGATGTGGTCGTCGACGCCGCACAACGCTTCCGCTATCCCTTCTTCGTACGCGACACCGATATATTTATGGCAACGGCGTGGTGGACGGCATTTAATGCGCTAGACCTGCTCAAACAACAGGATCGTTTGTTCGGACAACGCCTGCGTTCTTTTGTATATTTTATTCAGGATATTGAGTTCAGTTTTTATCCCTGGTCCAGCCAGTTTGCGCTAGCTGAACAAACCTATCGCCATCCTGACAAGATCATTCCTGTCTTTAACACCAACCTGGTTTTTGATTATTTTTGCAGCAACGGTTATTTCAATAACGGGCATATCGCGTACCCGCCAATGAACCCCACCTTCAAAAAAGCAATAAGCTACGGCACTCCGAAAGAAAAAATCGTTTTGCTCCATACCCGGCCACAAGTTGAAAGGCATGGCTTACCGTTTCTTGACGTTCTCGTCCAAACTGTCATTGACAGCGATCCTGTATTTTGGTCTGAATGGCAATTTCTGGCTATCGGTGATGCTATCAACAGCAACACATTCAAAACATGTCCAGCCATCGAAATATTAGGGCAGCTTCCCACGCAACATTATGCCGAACTGGCATCAAGGGCTGCGCTAGCCATTTCATTAATGATCTCGCCAAATCCCAGCTTCCCATCACTGGAAATGGCAGCCGCCGGTGTGTTGGTTTTAACCAACGGTTTTACCAGTAAAAACCTGTCATTAATTCATGACAACATCTCAAGCTTTGAACTGTTTGACATTGACAGCGTCGCCGGGCATTTCAGACAAATGGCGGATGAATGGACTGCGCAACAGGATATGGGCTGGCATGGAAAACCTGGCGTTGACTGGTTTTACGGAGAAACAAACCATTTACACGAGGTAGGCGCGGCTATTGCCGGTCAAATAAGTGCAATGCTATTTTCCTGAAGTGTTATTCGCGATTAATCCGTAGGGAAAAATATACTCCACGAGGCACGCAAAAAATCACGGCATTATTCTTTCGATGGGTTTTTCGTGCCTTTCGTGGATATTTTTTGGTGGATTCATTATTGGAAATCACCTAACCTTAAGCTGTCCCGTGTTAAGCCGGTAGCCTTTATAGGATATACTTTTAACTCTGTCTGATTTTTTATTCAACTATTCAACCATCTCATGAGTAAGCTGCTTTTTTCTTTATGCCTGTTGGCAAGTCTACCCCTCGTCTCCTGTTCGACCGTGTTAAACAATCTGCCCGGTGTCTATAGCCTGGAAATCCAGCAGGGCAATATTGTCGATCAGGCTATGATTGATCAGTTGCGGCCGGGCATGAATAAACGTCAGGTGCTTTATATTATGGGTTCGCCAATGCTGGCCGATACCTTTCACCAAAAACGTTGGGATTATGTTTATTCAGAGCAACCCAGCGGCAACAAGGACAGAGTGCAAAAAAGAATTACGCTGATCTTTGATAACGATCAAATCATCGGCATGCAGGGCGATTTAAGGCCAAGCGCCATACCTGTGGTGAAAGCGTCAAACGAAGCCACTGTCGATGTCCCCAAGCGTGACCTTGACAGGACATTATGGGAAAAAATCACTGGGGTGCTGGGTTATAACGGCAGTGATAATGTAGCCAAAAAAGAGCCGCCAAATCCAAAACCGGCAGGTGCGGACGATGACACGCCGCATTAAGCGTTGTAGGAGCAGCTTAGATTTTCTAAAAAACCGTAATCGATTACCGCGTGAAGTATATCTGAAGCACCCAGACATTTTTAAATCTTCAACCCAGGGCATTGATTTTGTACAGACGCTGCATTGCAACGTCTCTACGTTTGCGTGTTTGAGGCACGCACTAAACATGAAAATGCTATATCTTCCTACATGAACCTATCAACCCAAATCACCAGCCTCGATGAACTTGTTTTCGACAACCGCTTTATCAAAGAACTGCCTGCCGACCCTGAAACCAGCAATAACCGCCGTCAAGTCTTTGATGCCTGTTACTCCTTCGTACCTCCCACGCCAGTAGCCCATCCGCAACGCGTCGCCTATTCCAGGGAAGTGGCGCATACCCTGGATTTGTCCGAGCGTCTGTGTAAATCCGATGATTTCACTGAAATGTTCGCAGGCAATCGCTTATCGGCCGGGATGCAAGCTTATGCCACCTGTTACGGCGGCCATCAATTCGGCAACTGGGCTGGACAACTGGGTGATGGACGCGCGATAAATCTTGGCGATGTCATCAACCGGCGCGGCGAACGCTGGGCATTGCAACTAAAAGGCGCAGGCCCTACGCCTTACTCGCGCAATGCAGATGGTCTGGCTGTGCTGCGCTCATCGGTGCGCGAATTTTTGTGTAGCGAAGCCATGTATCATCTGGGCGTACCGACCACGCGGGCATTAAGTTTGATGATAACTGGCGAGTCCGTCGTTCGCGATATGTTTTATGACGGCAATCCAGAAGCCGAACTCGGTGCTGTTGTCTGCCGCGTTGCACCGTCGTTTACCCGGTTCGGACATTTCCAGATTTTTAGCGCGCGTCAGGATATTAAGCGGCTGAAACAATTGGCCGATTACACGATACGCACCGATTTTCCGCATTTACCTACGCCATCGCCCGCCGTTTATTTGAGCTGGTTTGAAGAAATCTGCCGCAGGACAGCGGACATGATAGTGCATTGGCAACGCGTTGGTTTCGTACATGGCGTGATGAACACCGACAATATGTCGATTCTGGGGCTGACCATTGATTACGGCCCTTACGGCTGGCTGGAAAATTTCGACCTCAATTGGACGCCAAACACGACGGATGCGTCAGAGCGGCGCTACCGTTACGGCAATCAGCCCGCCATCGCATTCTGGAATCTTGGACAACTCGCCAATGCCATTTACCCGTTGCTAGGGACGCAAAACCTTGCATCCCTACAGGCCGCGCTGAACGTCTATAAAGCAACCTTTGAGCAAGGCTGGCAAGCGATGATGGCCGATAAACTAGGGCTAAAAGCTTTTGATGCTGCAACAGACCATGCCCTCTGCACCGAATTATTCAGCCTGTTGCAATCGGTTGAAACCGATATGACCATTTTTTACCGTCAGTTGGCGATGCTGACGTTAAACGCCGGTGCTGACGATGAAGAACTGATGCGTCCGTTGACGGCGGCTTATTATGTCCCGGAACAACTGACCCCGGCTTACCTAACACAGTTGGGGGTGTGGCTCAGAGGTTATATCAAGCGTGTACAAGCCGATGCGCTACCGGATGATGTGCGCCGCAAATGTATGAACGCCGTTAATCCCAAGTATGTGCTGCGCAATTACCTCGCCCAACTCGCCATCGACAAGGCTAATCAACATGATTTTTCTATGGTGGATGAATTACTGGAATTGTTGCGCAACCCTTATGACGAACAACCCGATAAAGAAGCTTATGCCGCCAAACGCCCTGACTGGGCGAGGCAACGGGCCGGATGCTCCATGTTGTCCTGTAGCTCTTGAGGCGTTGTAGCTGGCGAATCCCATAAGCTTGCGTTATCGTAAATATCGGGTAAATAGTTTATGTTGTTTGAGTGGCCAATCGGGTATGTGATCTAATCCGATGATGCCGTTCAGGGGCATCCAACTAAATGTAAGGAAAATTAACCATGAAAAATCGAATAGATACCCGTATTCAGCCCTCAGAAATTACACCGCGTGAAGGGTATAACCGACGGCACTTCATACAGCTGGCTGCCGGGGTATCGTTAACCGGTCTTTTGCCAAAACAACTGTTTGCCGCCGATGCCCTGGATGCCACCAAAGCCTCTGCCTACACCTTACCGGACGAAAAAACCCCTTTCAAGGATGTCACACATTACAATAATTTTTACGAATTCAGCACCAGCAAAGAAGAACCGGCCGATCTTGCCCATACCCTTAAAACACGTCCCTGGACAATAACCGTTGAAGGCGAGGTGCACCATCCCAAGGTTTTCGATATTGAAGACCTGCTCAAACTGGCGACAATGGAGGAACGTATCTATCGGCTACGCTGTGTGGAGGCCTGGTCTATGGTCATCCCGTGGATAGGCTACCCGCTATCGGAATTGATTAAACAGGTGGAACCCACGGGAAACGCCAAATTTGTCGAATTCACCGCGCTGTACGATCCGCTGCAAATGCCCGGGCAACGCTCATCGGTGCTGGAATGGCCTTATGTGGAAGGTTTGCGTATCGACGAGGCGATGCACCCCTTAACCTTGCTGACTTTCGGGCTTTACGGACAAGTCCTGCCAAACCAGAACGGAGCGCCAATCCGGGTTGTTGTACCGTGGAAATATGGCTTTAAAAGTCCAAAATCCATTGTCAAAATACGTTTTGTAGAAAAACAACCGGTATCCGCGTGGATGAAGGCCGGGCCTGAAGAATACGGTTTTTATTCGAACGTCAATCCAGCAATCGATCATACCCGTTGGTCGCAAGCCAAAGAACGGCGCATTGGTGATTTTTTCAAACGCGCAACGTTGCCGTTTAACGGTTACGCAGAACAGGTTGCACAGCTGTATACCGGCATGGATCTTAAAAAGAATTTTTAACCCCGTAATGGACATTAAAAGGCTTGACGGCCAATCGCTGCGCCGGATAAAAGCAGCCCTATTCCTGTTGGCGCTGATTCCGTGTCTCCAATTGATTATCGGGGCGATAAGCTACGACTTAGGCACCAACCCTATTGAAAAAATAACCCGTACCACCGGTTACTGGACGCTGACTTTCCTGATGGTCACCTTATCTGTAACACCGCTACGGCGCTTGACGGGCTGGCTATGGTGGATCCGTTTGCGGCGCATGTTAAGCTTGTTCGCCTTCTTTTACGCCAGCCTGCATTTTTTGACTTATCTGGTGCTTGACCAGTTTTTTGATTGGGACAGCATTATCAAGGACATCGCCAAACGGCCTTATATCACGGTCGGTTTCACTACTTTTTTGTTGATGGTTCCGCTGGCATTGACATCGACCAATAACATGATCAAAAAACTGGGCGGGAAAAACTGGCGCCGCCTGCACCGCCTGGTTTACCTAACGGCAGTCGGCGGGGTGGTGCATTATTGGTGGCTGGTTAAAAAAGATCCCAGCAATCCGATAAGCTTTGCTTTGGTGTTAATGCTGCTGTTCGGTATCCGTTTGTATTATCTGGCAAAAAATGCCAATAAGGGATGACGGTTGGTTCAGCGCAAGTCACTATCTAACAACACCGCCTTACCCCCTGCCACAAACCATCCTGCCATTTTTTAAAAAACTCGGCCTTACTCAACGGTGCGTCCAAATCAGCCTGATGATGTTCGGCGTAATGCTGTAAATATCGCTCATAAGCATCATCACCTGATAATTGACGTATGCCGCGCCAGAATAATTTCAACCTGGCCAGCATTAGTCCCGCACCCAATCTTCTACCAAACGGCTGGGGCTGTGCGGTGATTCTGTCAGCGGCGACGTGGGTTTTCCCACCAGGTAGCGGGCGCATACCCGCAACATATCGAACACGATCAGCCACAACAAAATCACAAAAGCAATCGTGATATACGCATCGAGATGCAAATTAAAAATCAGTTGCGGCGCAATCGCCGCTTTTTCCGCAGGTAACAAGCCAGCCGTGAGTTTATCGGCCAAATCGTCAGCCGCTGCAAAAAAACCGATGCGCGTGTCGCTGCTGGTCAGTTTCTGCCACGCTGCCGTGCTGGTAATAATGACCAACCACAGCAAAGGTACACCAGTCACCCAGGCGTATCTGAACTTATCGGACTTGACCAAAATCCCTGTCGCCACGGACAACGCAATTGCTGATAACATTTGATTGGCGATACCGAACAACGGCCACAGGATATTGACGC
>JAUYEP010000213.1 GCA_030689765.1 Methylovulum sp. | reverse complement strand
TTTCCCAAGGGCGGTTCGGTTATGCAAACATCACATCAATGTAACGCGTAGGGTGGGCAGGCGGTTTTGCCCACCGTTTCCCGCACAATCCAACATTGTCCGCGTGGGCACGAACAGCATGTGCCCACCCTACCCGGCTACAGCTCTCAAACATCACATCAATGTACCGTGTAGGGTGGGCAGGCGGTTTTGCCCACCATTTCCCGCACAATCCAACATTGTCCGCGTGGGCACGAACAGCATGTGCCCACCCTACCCGGCTGACCCTAGTTATTAAAGCAGTTTAACCAATGCGGCCACAACAACAACCGCAGCCATCATCATTCCACCTAACTTAATAATCAATTGGTATTCAAGTTCACGCAAACGCATATCCAAATGCTCTTTGGTAACCAAGGTATCATCAATAATTCGGCGATGTTCAGCCGCAAACACCTCGGCCTGCTCCTCGGAAAAACCCACCGCCCTGAGCCGCTTAATAAACTCATGCGTATCAAAAGTAATTGTCGCCATGACAGTCTCCAATAAATTCAAGCGATTTGCAGTGTAGCACAAACGAAAAAAAAACCGCCCCCCAGTTTCCCAAGAGGCGGTTCGTTCAATCAACCGTTAATGTTCACCGTGAAATGGTGGGCAGAAAAGCGTTGCCCACCCTACCCGGCTACCCGGCTACCCGGCTTTACGGGTTACGCATACCCGCTCCGCATCAGCATAATCAAAAAGTAAATCATGGGGCGTAGGGCGTAGGGCGGTTTCGCGCCAGCAAACCGCCACAATGCACACCATCAAAAACAATCAAGCCTACCCACAAAACATAAAAAACCCCTGCCCAGAAAATCCGAGCAGGGGTCAAGGTTATGAGACCAATGCGACCGTGGTTAGCGTATCGGTAGCATCGGGGTACATTGATGGCGGATTGCTAGCGCGAATCCGCCTTACAGCTTTCGGTTAATCAAGCATCAATATACCGTGAAATGGTGGGCAGAAAAGCGTTGCCCCCCTACCCAGCTGACCCCATTGATTCAAATTTAAGTTTACTCTGACCCCAGTTATTTTCCAGGAAGCTAAAGCTTCCCATCCCGCATTCCCAAGCCGGAGCTTGGGAACGAGCGTAAAGACTTCGGTTATGGCGGATTGCCTGACGGCGAATCCGCCTTACGGGTTAGAACGATGCAAAGTCACCATTAACCACCCCCGTTACCCCAGTAAGCGTACCAATCAAGGTAACATCTTGTGCTGCGATGGTATTTGCGGTGCTGACTTGTTTAACGTAGTACAGGAAAGTATCAGTGTCGTTATCCATCGCGGCGATAAAACTATCACCGATGGCTACGGCCGATGTATCCAGTGCATTTAAAATGGTCACGGCTCCAGCGCCCGTATTAACCGCATCACCTACTGCAGTTGCTATTTGAACAAAACGTGCCACATTAGTAACCGTTCCTCCTGCAGCGATTGCGAGCAAGGTATCTGTTTCTGTTCCTGTTGCATTAGTTAGACCCGCTGCAGCAAAGTTATAAACATATACAGTGTCATGGACTACTTTATCGCCTATAGACCCTACCGCAAACGTAACGTTAGTCCCCGCTGTTGACCCTGTTTCAGTTGCGAATTGCGCCGCTGTAGTCGCTGTCCACTTAATGATATCAATACCCGTTCCGCCGCCGACAATGCTGTCTGCGCCCGCACCGCCAATAATGGAGTCTGCACCCACACCGCCAGTGATCGAATCACTGCCAGCACCACCCGTTATGGTAATAGCAGCAGCAGCGCCACCAATCACCGCTCCAGTGGTGCCTGTGACAGTCAAATTAGACAAAGTGGTAATACCGGTAGCCACTATTGTTTCAACATTAGTGAAAGTTGCAACATTAACAGCTGCCGGTAACGCAGCGATGCTGTCAGTACCTGAACCGCCGTCTACCGTTACCGCAGTCATGGCGGTTGTCGCAAAAGTAAAGGTATCCGCACCTGTGCCCCCCGTGACCGAAATAGTGGCGTCATTGACGGTCAAGGCGTTGGTAAAGTTACCTAATACAACGGTATCTGCGCCCGTGCCACCCACTACTGTCGTCGCGGTGAGGGCTGACGTAAAGGTAAGCGCATCCACCCCTGTGCCGCCCGTAACCGAAACACCGTCAACGTCAGAAACACTCAAGGTATTGGAAAAGTTACCTAAGGCAATGGTATCTGCGCCCGTGCCACCCACCACTGTAGTCGCGGTGATGGCGGCTGGCGTAAAGATAATGCCGTCTACCCCCGTGCCACCCGTAACGGTAAAGCCGGCCGTGTCAGTCATGGTAAAGGCGACGTTAGCACCGTTAGCCAAGGCAACGCTGGTTATACCGGCTTGCTTGGCAAGACTCCCTAATACAATGGTATTTGTGCCTACTGCCAACGTTAAGGTGTCAACACTGCTAACATTGGTGAAACTAGCATCAGCAAGCACTAGTGTAACATCGGTTATTGCTATGGTGTCTGTGCCGGCGCCGCCCGATAAGGTATCGCCGAGGGTTAATCCGGCAGTCAGGAAATTAAAGGTGTCGTTGCCCGCGCCACCGGTCAAGGAATCAGAACCACCCGCACCGGCGCTACCACTACCCGTGATGATATCCGCACCCGCACCGCCGGTGATGGTGTCGCTACCGGTATCGCCCGTTAGGGTATTGGCGCCATTAGCAAGGCCTTTCAGTGTGACATTAATGCCCGCAGCACTGGTCGTCAGATTGATAAGACCCGTCGAGCTAGCATGGGTATCTGCCGAAAGATCAATCGTAGTGATAGCCGAGAGATCACCCGCTGTATCAAGCACGATGCTGTGCGTTAACGCTGAGGCGGATTGTGTTGCGGCAACCAGTTGCTCAACCGTAACGGTACGAGTCGCTAAGGTGTCAGCAGCCACGAATGAAATAGCGCCGCCAATCTGGATCTTGTCGGTATCCCCTCCACCGGTGATACTGTCAACTACCGCACCAGCAGATTGAAACTCGGCTAAACTTGCGTAAATAAAGGTGTTATTACCACTACCACCAGCGAGCGTATCCGCACCTGATCCTCCAGTAATAATATCAGCCCCCGCATCTGTGGTAATCGTTTGAACACCAGAACCTGCTATGATGTTGAACTTACCTGTTGTGCCCCCTGCGACCACCGTTCCGGTGAAAGTAGTCCCTGCAAAGTCATTCACCGTCACGGTTGTGCTATCCGCCACTTCGCTAATCGTCAGCGTATCAGTGCCGGTTTTTCTCAATTTGGCGCCGGTAATGCCATCAAATTGCGTCTGGGTCAGACTGACAGTACCCGAAATACCTCCCGCTGCAATTTTGACACTGTTGGCAGCCAGCACATCCATATCCGCCGAAACCATGCTGGTTGCCACTACCGTAGCCGACGTGCCGGTATATAAGTCCAGCAGTGTACTTAACTCGGTGGTGCTTTGACCGGATGTCAATGCCATTACACCGGTAATGGCACTGATATTACCCGCGTTGGCCGCCAGCGTATCCAAAGCTGTCGAGCTTAAACCGGTGGCAACCACTCTAACGGGATTGCTTAAGGCGGCGAGTTGTGCAGGCGATAAGGCATTGACATCATCAGGGTCCAGCGCGTTAAGCTGCGTGGCACTCAAGGCACTAATATCGGCGGTTTCGATTGCCGCCACCTGAGTCGCCGTCAACGCTTTCATTTGTGAAGTGGTTAATCCGACGATGTTATCTAGCGTTAGCGACTGGATTTGGCTGGCGCTCAACGAGGCTATTTGGGCCGTGCTTAAGCCTTTGATATTGGTCGCGGTCAGCGCAGCCATCTGGTCGGCACTCAACGCAGAAATATCGGTACCGAGCGCATTGAGCTGGGCGGAACTTAGCGCGGCAATATCGTCAGCTTCGATACGCGATACTTGAGCGGTACTCATCGCCGTTATTTGCGCGGCGGTTAAGCCTTTAATGTTGGCGGTAGTGAACGCGCCGATTTGCGCATTGGTCAGCACGGCGATGTCGGCGGTATCCAAGGCAGCCACTTGCGAGGAGCTTAACACAGCGATCTGATCGGCCGTCAAGGTCGGCACTTGGGCAGTGGTTAATGCCTTGATCTGCGCCGCCGTCATGACTTTAAGGTCGGCGGTTTCGATAGTGGGCACCTGGGCGGTGGTCAATACGGTGACTTGGGCGTTAGTCAGCCCAAGGATGTTGGTCTTGGTCAACGCGACAATTTGATCGGTCGTCAATGAAGCAATATCGGCAGAACTCAGCGATTTTATCTGGGCGCTACTCAACACGGCTATATCATTGACCTCAATGGCGGCGACCTGAGTCGCGGTCAGCGCCGTCATTTGGGCGTTGCTTAGACCTTTGATGTTAACGGTGGTTAGTGCGGCGATTTGGTCTACTGTTAATACGGCGATGTCGGCGGTGTCCAGTGCCCTGATTTGGGTGCCGCTAAGAACCGCCAGGCTGTCAGCATTAATGGTAGGCACTTGAGTTACTGTCAGTGCCTTGATTTGTCCGGTAGTCAGCCCTTTAATGCTGGCGGTGGTCAGTGCATTAACTTGAGCCGTACTTAACACGGCAATATCAGCGGTGTCCAGGGCAGCGACTTGCACCGAGCTTAAAACGCCTATTTGAGCGGCTGTCAGATTGGAAACTTGTGTGGTGGTCAAGGATTTTATCTGCGCTGTGGTCATCGCCGCCAGATCAGTCGTCTCAATGGCGGCTATCTGGGTGCTGGCAACCAGACCTGCGACCTGGGCGTTGCTCAAGCCGACAATATTAGTCTTGGTCAAAGCGACGATTTGAGCAGTGGTCAATTTGGCGGTGTCGTTGCCTAACGCGTTAATCTGTGCGCTGCTCAACACGGCTATGTCGCCATCCTCAAGCGCTTGCACCTGCGCGGTCGTCAATGCCTGTACTTGATCGGTACCCAGAATTTTGATCTGAGCCGTGGTCATGGCGTCAATCTGGGCGGTCGTTAATGAGGACATGTCAGCGGCATCGATGGCTTTAACCTGGGTGGTGGTTAACGCGGCTATTTGATCGACGGTTAATACCTTGATCTGTGCGGCTGACAGTGCTTTTATCTGGGCTGTAGTCAGGGCGGCAAGATCACCCGTTTCTATCGCGGCGACCTGGGCATTGGTCATTGCGGTTATTTGCGCGCTGGTCAGGCCGATGATATTGGTTTTGGTGAGTGCTTCGACTTGACCCGTTGACAGTGACGCGACCGAGTCGGTGGTCAGAGATTTGATTTGCAAGCTGGTCAAAACACCCATATCAGCGACTTCAAACCCTACTATTTGTGTTGGTGTGAGAGCGGCCATCTGCAAGCTGCTGAGTGCTTTGACTTGCACGGTAGTCATTGCTTCAACTTGCGCGTTGCTTAGTGCGGCGATGTCATCGGTTTCCAGCGCTAAAACTTGTGCACTGGTCAATACACCAAACTGACCGGTTGTCAATCCTGCAATTTGATCACTACTTAATGCTCTGATTTGTGCCGTGGTCATTGTGATCAAATCAGCATTTTCAATCGCTGCCACTTGATCAACGCTCAGTACGCTAACTTGAGCGGTGGTCAGCACTTTCATTTGCGCCGTCGTCAGTGCATTTATCTGCCCAGTTGATAAGACTGAAACTTGATCTGTTGTTAGCACACTAACTTTAGTTTTTAAAGCGGCCACTTGCTCGGCTGTTATGGCAGCCACCTGATCAACCGTTAAGGCCGCAAGATCGGTATTGGATATAGACGCAATAGTGGCTGTCGGCAAAGCCGCTATGTCGTCTGGGGTTAGGTCTGCATAAATTATTGTAGCCATTTGAATGCCTTCTAGGGTTGTGTTGGGGATAGTAACGTCCGCTCTGTGAGTTGAACGGTTGGGTTTTTAGCGACTGTGTTTTAAGAAACTTTAGGTGGGGTTGGGATTATTTTGGGGTTATGGGTCAAGGGCCTTAATAATTTCTTTAACCGTGCCTTGATCCAATCCTGATACCTTGCTGATAATTTCTATCTTTAAACCGGCATGATAGGCGTTGATTGCGGTTTCTTTTTTTGTTTCTTCCCTGCCTTTTTCTATGCCTTTTTCTTCTGCCGAGGCGATTTTGCCTTCCACATCAGCTAAAGACTGCATCCGTATTTCATAAACCAGACGTTCTTCTTCGTTAAACATGCGGTCTACCGCTTCTATTGCCTTAACAATATTTTGATCAGACCTCAGTTCTTTGGGTATGTTTTCTTTGTCCAGTTGTCCCGCTTTTGTTAAAAAGGTACTCCAACGATCTAGCGCATTCTCTATTTGGTGATATTGCTTGTTGAATTTTTTAAGTTCTATGTAGTGTAATTCAAAAATATCGTGCAGCTTATCGTCTTTGCCCGTACCCACATTAATGATTTTATAACAGTTATGGACGTCTTTGGTTTCAGGTATGAAGTTGAAATCCATGATGTTAATGCTGATAGTTTTTTTCAGCTCCTTAAACATCATGCCTTCACTAAGCTGTTCTGTGACCAATTTTGCCCAGTAATAAATGGCGCGTTTATCAAAGTTGTAGTCTTCGCTGATTTGCATTTCTACATTAAACCATCGGTTATTTTCACTACGCGCCTTGATGTCGAGTATGGACATTTTACCTGCCCGATAATCTGCCAGGTTGTAAGGGTTTTTTAAGGTGACTTCAACAACCTGTTCTTCATCAGAAACTATGGAATTAATCAGGGAAATAAGTAAGTCTTTGTTTTCCTCGCTGCCAAATAGTTTCTTAAAAGCGAAATCAACACGGGGGTTTATTTTGCACATTTTTTCATCCCGTTAAAAGGTTAGGGGTGGGCACTGGCATTTCGTCTTCAAGTAGCAACGTATAAACTTCTTTGATATTTTCTTCTAACAATGTTTCGCCTTGACTAAAACAATTAGGTAACTCGCGCAGTTTTCCCACATACCAACCGTCATCCTGCCAATATTCCAGCGTGAAGCCAGTCATTTCATTACTCCTGGCAAATTAAAAATCAAATTCTACCACCACACATAAAAAACCCGCCCAACCCAGTGGGGATTGTGCGGTTTTTTGTTTATCGCCAATTCGCTTTACAGCGCTTCAGTTTACGGGCTTTTTTGGGCTAATAATGTTTTTAACCGTTCGATTTCAACTAAAGCGGATTCTTTTTCTTGTAATGCTGCTTCTTCACGCTGTTGCGCAGCTTCTTCCCGCTGTTGCGCTGCCTGTTTTTCTTGCCGTTCC
>JAUYEP010000207.1 GCA_030689765.1 Methylovulum sp. | reverse complement strand
GGCACATGCTGTTCGTGCCCACGCGGACAATGTTGGATTGTGCGGGAAACGGTGGGCAAAACCGCCTGCCCACCCTACGCGTTACATTGATGTGATGTTTGCATAACCGAACCGCCCTTGGGAAACTGGGGGCGGTTTTTTTATGCCCGATGGTTTTATGGGATAATGCAACGTCTTTCTTTTACAACGGCTAACTAACCTGATGTCACGTTACCGACGCGCCGATTTACCAGCCGCAACCTATTTTTTTACGGTGGTGACCTATCGTCGTCGCCCCATCCTTTGCGACGCGCCGGTGCGGGCGGCGTTGCGTTCGGCTATCAAAACCGTGCAATCACACCATCCTTTCATGATCGATGCGTGGGTCTTGCTACCTGACCATTTGCATTGCCTCTGGACACTGCCGCCCGGCGATGCTAATTACCCTATGCGCTGGGGACAACCCGTAAGGCGGATTCGCCGCGAGGCAATCCGCCATCAATCTACCCCGATGCTACCGATACGCTAACAAGGTCGCATCGGTATCTGCATAGTACATTGATGTGGTGTTTGCATAACCGAACCGCCCTTGAGAAACTGGGGGCGGTTTTTTATTGTGATATACTTTGGCTGTTTTTACAAATGGGGAGAACTGAAATGGCAGCGATTACCTTTGACACATTGAAATTCGCCAACACTTTAAAAGAGGCCGGTGTCCCACCCGCACAAGCGGAAGCTGAGGCTACGGCTCTTTCTGAAGTGCTGGAAGTTAATCTTAAGGAGTTGGTCACTAAAGAAGATTTAAAGCATGAGGTGGAATCGCTTCGCCGCGATATGCGTGACATGGAACAGCGATTGGTCATTAAACTAGGCGGTTTAATGGCTTTTTCCATTGGTATTGTTGCTGTGCTGGTTAAGCTGCTCTAACCCGTAAGGATTCGCCGCGAGGCAATCCGCCATCAATGTGCCCCGATGCTACCGATACGCTAACAACGGTATCACGAACCAGAACCCCGCCAAGATTTTCTTGGCGGGGTTTTTCATTTATGTCCTTGTCGGGTGTCTACTTGTTATTATGGGGCCCATTGCTGGCGCGAAACCGTATATGGACTCCTCCCGTTTTGCAAGCATTTCATCACTTCTGGATTGGGGTACGACTGCACACGTATATCCGGCCTTTGAATTGAGCTTTTGTGCTCTGGCCATAATGGGCTATTCGCGCGTTTGCTCCGTGCGCCCTATTGTGCTCAAGGCACTGCGGGTTGTCACCCCAGCACAGCGTCATGAAGGTTTGGACGACAGCCTTCTGGAACACCGTAAAGCCGTCTACGAAGCCGCCCATGCACGACATCCGCAACGTTGGAGCGGAACACACGGAATTGGCGAAGAGTGCAGGCCGTCCATCTGAACCCTGGCAAGACCGAAACAATAGATGAAAATCCCAAGGTGGTGGCTATCCAGGACAAAATAGCCGCTTAAAATTTAACCATTGAGGCGACAACTACATTGACAATTTCCGTCCAACGCACCGGGGAAGTTGTCATCCGGCTGCCCGACAATGTACAGCAGGCCACCATCAAACCCTTGATCTTACAAACTATCATGCCGGGCACACAAACCTATACCGGCGAATACAACATCTATCGCCGTTTGGAGGCTTGGGGCTACCCCCACAAGACCGTCAACCACTCGGCGGGGGAATATGCCCGCGACGAAGACGGCGATGGTTTCTGCGAAGTCCATTCGGACACCATGGAAGGCTTCTGGTCGCTGTTGCGTTCCTGGCTACGTCCGCATCGGGGTATATCACACGCCAAGTTGCCGCTGTATCTGAGCTTTTTTGAGTTTGTCAGTTGTCAGAAAACGCGGTAAAGGCTTGCTGTCTTCGTTACTGGCTGTTTTGGTTAAAAAGACCCCAAAACCCATATAGAGCCTAGGGCTTTTATCTATTCCATAAGGCTACTGGAGGGCGGGGCGTCCAAAACAATCCCGTTCCTTAAAGTGGTCATCATGAGAGAAGACAACCAAACGTAATTGCTGCACAATTTCACGTTCACATGAACGAGGCTTGCATGAACCTATAGCGACAGAAGCCAAAATGTAATTAATTAAATCATTAACATCATTCTTTATTGGCAATGTCGACCCCGATTCTTCGTGCAGGTATTGGATATATTTCAGTTCCTCGATGACACCCGAGTCAATTTCAAGTTCAATTTTCATAATAACCACCTCATCTGCTTAATTGACACTATAAAAGCGTCAGTTTCGAACGATTTTAATAGTGTGTTGCTGTTATTTAGTACACTGGATGCCCCTCTTACTTTGTGCGTGGTTTCCAGTACCCCATTATTATTAGCCGTCAAAGTGAAGTATTGTTGTTCAACCATTGTGGCGGGTCGCGCTTCATGATTAACGGCTCTTTGAAATATAGACTGTGTAATTTTATACATATTACCCCCTTTGATCAGTTTGTTAATTCTGACACATAAAAAATTAATTTTGTAAATAAAAATTTTAATTTGTGCAGTAGCCCGCAATTTAATTGCCGCCGCCGTAATGTGTTCAGATTTTCTGGCAAGAAAACAGCCAAGACAAGAAATAGACCGGAAGCGGCTAGCCAACTGCTGAGGCATTTGTCTTGCGCTTGGCCTAGCTTGATAGCTTATCATCGAAAATATTAGCTATTGAAACGGTTCAAGCATCCGGGATCTAAAAAGGCCAAAGCCGAGTAATAAAAATTGCGTGGATTTGATAGAATCATTTTTAGGGGGACTAATTTTGTTGGCAATAAGTTTGTCGGACAACGAAATTAAGACGATGATAAAAGACTTCCCATCCCTTTTACGACCCTCAAAATAACCATTTATCTTTCTGTAAAAACCTTATGGCCTGAAACCCCACAACTCGACGATAAAAAGTGACCCGCTTCAATATACGATTTCAGCTAAGTTTGTTTGCTTTATTGTTAAGCCTGAATTGTTATGCAGATGGGCAACGTTTGGCTGAGTCAGAAAATGGGCTTTCAATTGACGATTTACTGGCTATGTCGCTTGAAGAAGTGATGGCAATAAGCATTACCACCACTGTAAGCCGAAAACAGCAAAGTGTTAAAGACTCTGCCGCCGCTGTTTTTGTTATTTCAGCTGACGATATTCGCCGTAGCGGCGCCACGAGCATTCCTGATGCACTAAGAATGGCCCCCGGATTGCAGGTTGCCCGCATCAATGCCAATCAATGGGCAGTTACTGTGCGTGGGTTTAATGAACGTACCAGCAACAAACTGCTGGTGCTAATGGATGGCAGGACCCTTTATTCACCGGTTTTTTCAGGGACGCTGTGGGAAATCCAAGACATGCCCATGGGTAATATCGAGCGCATTGAAGTGATTCGAGGCCCAGGAGCGACGTTGTGGGGCGCAAACGCAGTCAATGGCATCATCAATATCATCAGCAAAAATGCCAAAAAAACCCAGGGCGCCGAATTAAGCTTCACGGGCGGTAACGAACAGACATTTGGTTCAGCCCGCTATGGTTTTCAAATTGATCCGCATAGTTTTGGGCGGGTCCATGTCCAGAGCAAACGGCACGAAAATTACCTGACACCTGCCGGTACGGATAATTTTGATGGCTGGGATGCGCAACAAGCGGGGATGCAGTTGGATTTATCCGACGGCGATGATGATGCAGTGAAAGTGCAGGGCAATTTTCTGCGCGGCCAATTTAACCAGCAGTCTGAATCGCCATTATTAATTCAGCCCTATCTTGTCCGACAACGTAACCAGCAAGATAGCGTCATGTTCAGTTTGTTAAGCCGCTGGGATAAAACCCTGTCCGCTGCCTCTGATTTTTCCTTGCAGGCTTATTATGATTATCAACAGCATGAATTTTTCCATCAGGCTACCGGGCATCAATTTGACCTGGATTTTCAGCATCATATTAAAGTCAGCAATCGGCATGATCTGATCTGGGGAGCCGGGTATCGTTTTGTTCAAGATCATTTAAGCCCAAATATCTACTATCAGTACCAGCCTGCCAATCGTGGCTACCAGTTGTTCAGCACGTTTGCGCAAGATGAGGTGATGCTGGTCCCCGACAAGTTAAAATTTATTATTGGCAGCAAACTGGAACATAATGATTTTACCGGTTTTGAATTTGAACCGAACGCGCGGCTGATTTGGACCCCTGACAGCCGTCATAGCCTCTGGATGGCTGTTTCCAGGGCGGTGATGATGCCTAGCCGCAGTAAACATGATTTAAGTATTTGGTTGGCCACCGGGCCGCCTTCGGCAGAAACGGGCAATTTGCCGGTAAAAGTCGTGGGTCAATCTTCTTTATTACCAGAAAAATATACAGCGTTTTCAGATTAGGTTAATAACGTTTTGTTAGCTGTAGGTGCGGATACAGCGGTTTTAACCTGCATTAATACGTAGGCCGGAATAAGATCGTCCAAAGCGTAGCGAAGGACGGTCGTTTCCGGCGCTTGTGCCC
>JAUYEP010000202.1 GCA_030689765.1 Methylovulum sp. | reverse complement strand
GAAGTACATCTTAGCTTCCTTCCTGTCGTTAATACCTCAGGAAAAAATCGTCATTCCGTCAGCCATGAAACAAGGGCAATGATTTTGGCAACGATTTCAAATGATTCGTCACCAGAGGCTATTGAAAATACAGACTGGGTTGACGTAAAACCTATCGCATATACATCAACCTAAGATTGCAGCGGTTTCAACCTAGGTTTGTACTCCACCCGCTAAATCTACTGTTATTGCATAGTTCCCACGCTCCGGCGTGGGAATTCATCCGGCAACGCTCCCGCGTTGCGTGACGCTACAGCGTCACGGGCGGCATTCCCACGCCGGAGCGTGGGAACGATACAATCCTGTGTAATTCGATTAAAGTGCGCCGGAAACGCCCGTCCTGCGCTAAAGCGCGGACAGGCTTATTCCGGCCTACAAGATCAACACACGAAGAATGAAACCGCTGTAACTCTCGAAGCATGCTGATGACTGCCAGTCCTCAAAGGACTGGCAGTCATGACAGCCTGCGTAATTCGATTAAAGCGGTTCAGATGTTATTGATCGCCGATTCAAAACCTAAACACAGCATCTCCCTTTTTTATCCCCTATCAAGACGACGCATTATATTCCCCCGATTAAGCTGTCCCTAGTTGGGCTGATGGCATTTGCAACATTACAATACCGCGCTGATAAATAAACAAAAGCAGATAGCACCGTTATACTATATGCCGCCGCATGGCTGCGGGCCATGCGCTTGACATTAATTTTATAAAAAATAAGGAACAAGTGATGAATGATAAAAAAACGGTACTTCATGTCGGTTGTGGTTATCCCAACCCAAATAAATTGCATCGTGCATTCAGCCGTGATGAATGGCAGGAGATTCGTCTGGATATTGATGCGGACGCCAAACCCGATGTGATTGCCGATATGCGCGACCTTTCACAAATTGAAGCGGGCTCAATTGACGCGCTGTGGTCTTCGCATAATGTTGAACACCTTTATCCCCATGATGTCATTCCCACGTTGGCTGGCTTCCGGCGCATCTTAAAACCCAATGGTGTCGCGCTCATTACCTTGCCGGATTTACAGGAAGTTGCGAAATTGATCGCAGAAGACAAATTGGATGATCCGGCTTACATATCGCCAGCGGGGCCTATTGCGCCCTTGGATATTTTGTATGGTTTTCGTGCCGCTATGGCACAGGGTAATTTGTTTATGGCACACCGTACCGGATTTACCGCCAAAACATTGGCGCAAGCCATCGTTAATGCCGGTTTTGCTATGGTGACAGTACAGCGCGATCAAAGCGCATTTAATCTGTGGGCGATTGGTTTTTGTGCCCAGCCATCACCAGAAGAACTGGCTATGGCACAAAAGATGATGTTTCCACTTCCTGTTGCATCGTAAAGACACTTATTGGGGGCATCACTTATGCGGATACTTTTTGTACACCAGAATTTCCCGGGGCAATTTAAAAATCTTGCGCCGGCATTAGCCAAAGATCCAGCGAATGAAATTGTCGTGTTGACTATGAGCCAGCACCCAGGGCAGGAACGTTTGCGGGTAGTGACCTATAAGCCTGCACGCGGCACGACGCCGAACATGCACCCTTGGGTTTCAGATTTTGAGACCCAAACCATCCGTGGCGAAGCGGCGTTCAGGATGGCAATCAAACTTAGGGATGAAGGCTTTTCACCCGATATAATTATTGCCCATCCCGGTTGGGGCGAAAGCCTGTTTCTAAAGGATGTCTGGCCAAATGCAAAGCTGGGCATTTATTGTGAGTTTTTTTATCATGCAGAAGGCTATGACGTTGGTTTCGACCCCGAGTTTTCGGTGCCTGATCCAGGCAATGCCTGCCGTTTGCGTTTGAAAAATGTCAATAATTTATTACATTTTGAAACGGCGGATGCGGGCATTTCGCCAACCCACTGGCAAGCGAGCACATTTCCTGATGCCTTCCGTAAACACATCACCGTGATCCATGATGGTATCGATACGGATGCCGTCATACCGAACCCATCGGCGTCCTTGACGTTGAACAGCAACCTGGTCCTGACCCGGCAAGATGAAGTGATAACGTTTGTGAACCGTAACTTAGAACCTTATCGCGGCTATCACACCTTTGTCCGCGCCTTGCCTGAGATTCTTAAACAACGCCCCAAAGCGCGGGTCTTCATTGTCGGCGCCGATGATGTCAGTTATGGTAGCCGCCCTCCCAAGGGGCAAAAATGGCGGGATATTTTCTTTAACGAAGTGAAAGACAAGGTGGATTGTAGCCGCGTCCATTTTGTCGGGCATATCCCGTACCAGTATTTTATTCCCTTGCTGCAACTATCGACGGTGCATGTGTATTTGACGTATCCGTTTGTGTTGTCCTGGAGTTTGCTGGAAGCGATGAGTGCAGGATGCAGTATTGTTGCGAGTGATACGCCGCCATTGCATGAAGCCATCCATCATAATGAAACGGGGCGGCTGGTTGATTTTTTTGATGCACAGGCATTGTCCAATGAGGTGGTTGCCTTATTGGAGAACACTGCTGAACGGCAACGGCTGGGTGCCAATGCACGGGCGTTTGCGATTAAAAATTACGATTTAAAAACGGTTTGTTTGCCTCGGCAATTGGCGTGGGCGGAAAAATTGAGGGATGGAAAGCCCGCTGTTTAAAAAATCCCCCCTAATCCCCCTTTGACAAAGGGGGGATTTACAAATTCCGTAACTACTCAGCAGTTAAACCTTCATGCTAAATTTTAAAAATGTAGCCCTGCGCCGTGGCGCACGGGTATTGTTCGCGAACGCCTCTTTCACGATACATAAAGGCCAAAAAGTAGGCTTTACCGGTGCAAATGGCGCGGGTAAATCCAGCCTGTTTGCACTGGTAAGGAATGAATTGCATCCCGATGAAGGCGATTTTTCGATGCCGCCTCAGCTTGAAATCGCGCATGTGGCACAGGAAACGCCCGCCGTTGCCTATTCAGCGATTGATTATGTAATTGATGGCGACGCGCAATTAAGGCGTTTGCAACAGCAAACCGTAGCCGCAGAGCTTGCCAATGACGGTATGAAACTGGCGGAATGCCATGCCACGTTAGAAAGCATAGGCGGCTACACCGCCCAGGCACGCGCCTCGCGCCTGATGAATGGCTTGGGGTTTACTGCCGCTCAGGAACAAAACGCCGTCAGCTCGTTTTCCGGCGGTTGGCGGATGCGCCTTAATCTGGCGCAGGCGCTGATGTGCCGCTCTGATCTGCTCTTGCTCGACGAGCCGACCAACCATCTCGATTTGGATGCGGTTATCTGGTTGCAAGACTGGCTTTGTAAATACCCCGGCACGTTAATGTTGATTTCTCATGACCGTGATTTTCTCGATACGATCACCGATCATATTGTCCATATCGAACAAAATAAAGCGGAAATTTACACCGGCAATTATTCAGCCTTTGAAAAAATGCGTGCAGAAAAACTGGCGCAACAACAAGCCGCTTTCCAGAAACAGCAGCGTGAAGTGGCGCATATCCAGAGTTTTGTTGACCGCTTTAAAGCGCAGGCCACGAAAGCGCGGCAAGCGCAAAGCCGTATCAAGGCGCTGGAGCGTATGGAATTGATTGCGGCGGCGCATGTCGATTCGCCGTTTGATTTCAGCTTTGCCAAACCCGGCAGAATGCCAAATCCCTTGCTCAGCCTCGACAAGGCCGATATTGGCTATGGACAGACGGTTATCATCAAACAGGCGGGGCTTTCCATCTCGCCGGGGGATCGTATTGGCCTGCTGGGGCCAAATGGTGCTGGAAAGTCCAGTTTAATCAAGGTGCTGGCTGGAGAAATGCAGCCACTATCAGGCAAAATGCTAGCCGCAGACACCTTAAAAACCGGCTATTTTGCCCAGCATCAACTGGAACAGTTGCGGCTCGATGAAAGTCCGTTATGGCATGTCCAACAGCTTAATAAACAGGCCACCGAAAAAGAGCTGCGTAATTTCTTAGGCGGGTTTGATTTTCAGGGCGATAAAGTGCTGGAAGCGGTCAAACCTTTTTCAGGCGGCGAAAAAGCGCGTCTGGTGCTGGCGCTGTTAGTCTATCAAAACCCCAATTTATTATTGCTGGATGAGCCGACCAACCATCTGGACCTGGAAATGCGCCATGCCTTGAGTGTCGCGTTGCAAGATTACCAGGGCGCTATCGTTGTGGTGTCGCATGACCGGCATTTGCTGCGTTCGGTGACCGATCAACTGTTGCTGGTTGCTGGCGGTAAAGTGCAGCCTTTTGATGGTGATCTGGAAGATTACCGTGCCTGGTTAAGCGACCAGAAGAAAAATGAAGAAAAACCGCTGGATGAATCAACGCTTACCGTATCACGTAAAGACCAAAGGAAACTCGACGCCGAGCGCAGGCAACGCGATAAACCTTTGTACGATGCGTTGAAAAATGCGGAACTGGCGGTTGAAAAATACCATCAGGAACAGCGGCAACTGGAGCAGCAACTCGCCGATCCTGCGATTTATGCCGAATCGGAAAAAGCGCAATTGAAAAAATTGATGGAACGCAAAACACAGGTCGATAAAGCCTTGGAAGAGGCGGAAGCCGCGTGGATGGACGCAGAGGAAAGGCTGGAATATCTGTAGAGACGTAGCAGTGCTACGTCTAACAATACACTGTATAGGCTGGGATGTGGCTATTGGTATACGTTGTTAGACGTTGCGGTGCAACGTCTCTACAGATGCTTTTGACTACGGCATGCGCCGCGTGACCAAGGCCACCGTGGGTATTCGTGCCCACGCGGAACACCGCAAATGGTGTACCCGAGGGCATAAGCCTGCCCACCCTGGCTTGTTAAGGGGTGGGTAATTTCCTTTGTCATGATTTGACCTTCTGCGGGCAATGTTCCTTGACATAGCGCACCAATCCCGCATCCTCCAGCGGATGGCTGAAATAATAGCCTTGAATCTCATCGCAGCCCTCGGAACGCAGGAAGTCCAGCTGCGCGGCAGTCTCGACGCCTTCGGCGATGGCGATGCGGTGCATGCCGTGAGCCATCGCGATAATCGTGTGGGCAATGGCGGCGGCATCCGCATCGGTAACCATATCAACAATGAAAGAACGGTCAATCTTGATCTTGTCGAAAGGCAGGCGCTTTAAATAAGCCAAACTGGAATACCCGGTACCGAAATCATCCATCGCCAGCTTGACGCCCATCGCCTTCAATTCTTCCAGGATAGCGATGGCCTGTTCAGGGTTTTGCATGACGCAGCTCTCGGTCAGTTCGACCTCCAGCAGATGAGGCGGCAAGCCCGTCTCTTCCAGCACGGCGGCCACCGTATCGACAAAGTCTTTTTGCCGCAACTGCTTGGCGGAAACATTAACGGCAACCCCCATTGCCGGCAAACCTAAATCCAGCCAGGCTTTGTTGGCCATACAGGCCTCGCGCAACACCCATTCACCGATAGGGACAATCAAACCGCTATCTTCGGCGATAGGGATGAATGCGCCCGGCGGCACCATCCCGAGTTCGGGATGGTGCCAGCGTACCAGCGCTTCTACACCGCAGACCGCACCGTTGCAAAGGCTAATCTGCGGCTGATAATGCAGCACCAGTTCCTTGCGTTCGAGGGCATGCTGGAGCTGGTTTTCAATGAACAGATGTTCCAGCGCCGTGACATTCATATCGGCGGTAAAAAATTGGCAGTTGTTGCGGCCCAATGCCTTGGCGCGATACAGCGCGATGTCGGCGACCTTGACCAGTGTGTCGATGTCTGTCGTATCCTGGGGGTAAATGCTGATGCCGATACTGGGGGTAGTAAAAAGCTCGTGGTCTTCGATGAAAAACGGCGCGGCAAAGGCTTGCAGCAAGTGTTCCCCCAGCCGCAGGGCATCTTCGGGGCAGCCTATATCCTGGACAATGACGGCAAACTCATCGCCGCCCAGCCGGGCGATGGTATCGGTGTCACGCAACCCCTGGCGCATACGCTCTGCCACCGCCTTAAGCAGCAGGTCGCCTACCGGATGGCCCAGGGTATTATTAACGTTCTTGAAGCGGTCCAGATCCAGGTACATCACCGCAAACAGGCACTCATTGCGCTGGGCGAAGGCTGCGGCTTGTTCGAGCCGGTCCCGGAACAGCGTGCGGTTGGGTAACTCGGTCAAGGGGTCGTAAAAAGCCAGATGCCGTATCACCGACTCCGAGTGCTTGCGCTCGCTGATGTCTTCGGTCACGGAAACAAAATGGGTGATTTCGCCGTACTCATTTTTGACCGGCGATATGGACTGCAAACACCAATAGATCTGGCCATTTTTCTTGCGGTCATGGAATTCGCCGTGCCACTCTTCACCAGCCAGCAGGGTTTCCCACAAATTCTGGTACGTTTCCACCGGCGTCAGGCCAGATTGCAGTATCTTGGGTGTATGGCCTAAAACTTCTTCCGGCGTATAACCGGTCAATTGATAAAACTTCGGGTTGACGTATTCGATCCTGGCATTGACATCGGTGATCATAATCGCGGCCGGGCTGTACTCGACCGCCAGTGACAGCTTTCTTAACTGGGCTTCGGCAAGTTTACGCATCCTGATGTCCATGACAAAAAATACACCGCTATCCTTGCTGTCCTCAAAAGCCGCCCCGCCAACCAGTACCTGCACGCAGTGCCCATCCTTGTGGATATATTCTTTCTCGAAAGGCGCACATACGCCGGTTTCCCGGATAGACTCCATCGCATCCCAATCGGCCTGAAGCTGTTCCGGCGGCGTCATCGCCAGCCAGTCCAGTTTGCCGGCCTGCATCTCTGCGCGGGTATAGCCTATGATGTCCAGCAATTTGTCGTTGGCATCCAGGATGCCGCCGTTCGCGTCCCAATAACCGATACCCAGCATATTGGCTTCGAATATCCGCCGATAGCGTGCTTCACTGACGCGCAAGGCCTGCTCCGCCAACTGGCGCTGCGTTACATCGCGGGCGACGACTAGCAAAGTCCGCAGTTTCGCATCTTCTACCGGTAGCGCCGTGGCTACCGCATCGAGCCAACGGTGCGTGCCCTTGAAACCGGTAATTTCAAACTGCAGGGATGCCGTGTCGCCCCGTAACGCCGATTTGAGAAACACACGGAAAGACTCATGATAATGTGGCGCGATCAGGGCATCGCAGCCGTGGTCTATCGCCTGTTCCAGGCTGTCGGCTTCGAGCATTGTAAGGCCCGAAGGATTAATGTCCAGCAGCGTACCATCCGCAGTCATGATTTTTACGCATTCCGGCTCGGCGTCGAAAATGGCCCTGAGCCGCTTTTCGCTGGCTTGCAATAAATCCAGGGTCTGCTTGCGCCGCGTGATGTCGTAAATCAACGCGATAAAATACCGCCGCTGCCCTGACCAGACCTCGGCGAGCGCCAATTCTATCGGAAACAGTCCGCCATCCCTGTGCAGCGCGGTCAGTTCCCTGCGACGGCCTTTCATCAACCGGCCTATGCCGGTACGCAGATAATCCGCGATATAGCGGTCATGATTGCTCCGATGAGGCTCCGGCATCAGCAGGGTGACATTCTTGCCGATGACTTCGCCGGGCGTGTAACCAAACATTTTGCCGGCGGCGGTATTGAAACTCTCGATGATGCCTAGCTCGTTCGCCGTAACGATGCCGTCCAGAGTATTGTCGATGATTTCCTTGGCCCGTTGTTCGCTTTCATGCAAGGCTAAATCCTTACGGTTCAGCAATTGCGCGTTACAGTAAAAAAGAACGCTCAAGATGATGATATTGCTCAGCGCGAACAGCGCGAGGCCGGTGTTCATGCCATACAGACCGGCGTATTCACCTTGCAGGCGCAACCAGCCGACGACTGCCGGCACCGCGATAATATAGGGAA
>JAUYEP010000018.1 GCA_030689765.1 Methylovulum sp. | reverse complement strand
AAGAAGTGCTGCCTCCCGCTCTACAAGCATAAGTATCTACACAACTTTAATTGATTTTAAAACAATGTGTTATATGACAATCCTTGCAGATAATTGCTATATTTTTAGGTTTTTCTATCACAATATCTGGCTAGAAACAGCAGTTATCTGTATGAAATAACGTGATTATTTATTTAACACTATGATTTTTAATAAATAAACTTGTGTAGATACTTATGCCCCTGAGTCAGAATAGTTGTCGCCTCAAATTTTCAGATAAATGACATTTGAGATTAGCGATGAAAAAAAATAAAAGGTATTCTGAGGCCTACCAAGAGCAAGCCCTGGCGAAAGTATACCGTCGAGGAAAAGAGCAAACGATCCAGCCTGTCGCAGACGGCTTGACCATCAATCACTATACCCTGAAGAATTGGATGAAAACTATCCCGTTGGATGATCAGCCAGCAGAAACGCTGAAACCGAAACGCCCCCAGGATTGGCGGGCCGAAGGACGTCTTGCCGCGTTGCAGAAAACGTATGGCTTGATTGGCGAGGACTTACAGCGTTTTCATGCTTCATTAAGGCTAGCCACTCAAGTTGGGACAGGTTAAGCCGTTCGTCCTGAGCTTGTCGAAGGATGAGCGGTTAAGCCTTGTCCGTACCCGACTTAAATTATTAACGACGAATGAAACCGCTGTAACTGGCTGGTGCCGTGGGCAAACAATGGCTTTTGAGAAATGGACATGAGCAAGGACATAAACACGTTTTACGAACAGGACATAACCCCCGACATTGGAAGCCTGTTTAATTTGGCCTCTTCCCTTAACGACAAAATCAACTCGTTAAAAAGCAATGATGAATCGCTGTGGGGCATCATTGCCCAAAAGCTGAAAGTGGATTGGACTTACCACTCCAACAGCCTTGAAGGAAGTACCTTGACCTTAGGGGAAACCTTTTTTTTCATCAGCCAGGGCTTGACCGTTGAAGGCAAGCCGTTCAAAGATTTTTTGGATGCCAAAAACCATGTTGAAGCGATTGACTACCTGTACGAAATCATCAGCAACCAACGGGGCATTTCCGAACATGTGACCAAAGAGATCAATGCCCTTTTGTTGTCAGGGGTCACTTACACCGTTGCCCAGAGTAGCCAGGGCGAGAAGGTCAAAAAAAGGCTAACCCCAGGCGAGTACAAAAAACAACCCAACCATGTCTTGCAGGCGGACGGCAACATCCATTGGTATGTTGACCCGATCAATGTCAAAGACCAAATGGAAGAGCTGGTCAATTGGGTGAACAGCCAAGCCAAGACCTTAAACCCGATTTATGTGGCTTCCGTAGCCCACTACAACCTAGTCCGTATCCATGCCTTTGATGACGGCAACGGCAAGGGGGCTAGAATTTTTATGAACTTAGTTTTGCTGAAAAATGGTTTTTTTCCGGCAGTGGTCAGGCTTGAAAAAAAGCGAAAGTACCTGGAAGCCTTGTCGGAAGCCGACAATGGCGACTTACTGCCCTTCATCCGTTTTATCTGCATCGAACTGATAGAAACTTATGAAAAGGTTATCCATGACCTTACTTTTAGAAATTAAGCCAGTGATAGGGTTTTTTGACTATGCCCATTATCGTTTGGAAGTTGTAAGTGCGTGATGTGTTAAGCGCATCGGTAACGGTCGTGCTACCGTCGGTGTTGTAAACCAGGCTCGCCAGGTCGGCACCGCCCGCATGTTCGGTGGACGTTGCATGGCCTTGGATGCCATAAGTGTAAGTGGCATAGCGGTTGCCGTTTTCGTCGGTGATGCCGGTCAGGGCATGGGGAATGCCGGTGTTTTCGTAATGATAGGTTTTGCTGTTGCCGTCAGGATAGGTGACGGAAGCGAGGTTGTTGCTGGTATCGTAGGCGTATTGATATAAGCCTCCGGCGGGGTCGGTCAGGGTGCTGATGCGGCTGTTGCTGTCGTAGGTAAAATTTAACTGGCGGCCGAAGCTGTCGGTGACGCTGGTTAGGTGGGCATTGGCGTCGTAAGCCAACGTTTGGGTGAGGCCGATGCGGTCGGCAAAGGAGAGCAATTGGCCGTTGAGGTTGTAGGCCTCCAATTCACCACTGATGGTCAGATATTTCCAGCCATTGGTTACAGGACCGGCAGCCAACGCCTGCAACCCAACATTTCATGGTAACCATTGATTGAATCAACCGCCCTTGGGAAACTGGGGGGCGGTTTTTTATAACAGCGAAGTAGGTGGGTTTTTTGTCATGGTACAATCGAGCTTAATTTTTTGCACCATCAAACAACATATTGGGGAACAATTATGGGATTAACGTATGCAAAGCTAAGGCTCACTAACCTTTTCAGCAAGCAACATATCGAAGTCGATGCGTTGGTGGATGCAGGCGCGACTTTTATGTGCGTGACCGAAGAAATTGCGTTGCAACTGGGCTTTGATACCACTGAAGCATGCCGACAAGTAGTCACGTTAGCAGATGGCCATCAACGCAAAGTGCCTAAAATTGCACCCATTGAAATAACGTTTGAGAACCGTAGCTATGTAACAGAGGCAGTTGTGTTAGGTAATGAACCGTTATTAGGCGTAATTCCCATAGAAGCAATGGATTTAATTATTAATCCAAGCCTACAAACGCTAACTATCAACCCGCAACATCCTAATTATCCGGTTGCTTTGGTAAAATAAACACAAGAAAGCAAAGAAAGGAAAAAGGGCGCAACCCCCTTTTTAAAGCTGCCTATTCGTGACTAAGCGCAAGACCCTGTTTCCCTCAATCTAAGCAGGGTCGGGCTTGCTGTTTATGTTGTGGACAATAACCGCCCTTCGGTGTTGAACTGGAGGGCGTTTTTTTTGTGGTATGATTCGGGTGCGTCCAAAAGGAGAACCCCATGATTAGCAAATATTTCAACCCGTACACGGATTTCGGTTTTAAAAAACTATTTGGCGAAGAAGCCAGCAAAGATTTGTTAATTGATTTTTTGAATCAGCTGTTGCCGGCACATCATCAAATCGCAGCGCTGAGTTTTAATAATCCTGAAAATATGTCGGAAACTGTCGATGAACGTAAATCGATTTTCGACATTTACTGCCAAAGCACGACCGGCGAACGTTTTATTGTTGAAATGCAAAAAGCAAAAATGCAGTTTTTCAAAGACCGTTCGCTGTTTTATTCGACTTTTCCGATTCGTGAACAGGGCAAAAAAGGCGTGTGGGATTTTCATTTACTGCCGATTTATTTCATTGCGATTTTGGATTTTAAATACGATGAAAAAGAAGATGAGGGTAAATTTCGCCGCGATGTCTGTCTGAAAGACCAAGATGGCGATGTGTTTTATAACAAATTGCATTTTAAATTTTTGCAGATGCCGCTTTTTACCAAACAAGAAAATGAGTTAGAAACGCATTTTGACAAGTGGGTTTATT
>JAUYEP010000225.1 GCA_030689765.1 Methylovulum sp. | reverse complement strand
TCAACACATGGACTTTTGCCTCGCCCCACTCAACCCATTGTCCATCCACCCAAATAACGCCGTCTCTATCGTCCATCGTCATCGTTTATTCTCCACATAATTAAATTCATTTATAGTTTTTAGGTACTTATTCAGCCCCCCTCTTTGAAAAAGAGGGGTTAGGGGAGATTTTATTAGATAAATCCCCCTCTGCCCCCTCGCAAGCTCTCCCCATTTTTCAAAGGGGGGGGTGAATACTTACGTTTTTAGGTGTCGGCATCATTGGTTTTCTAAATCAATTTACAACACCATTAAGGTTTCCCCACAGTCGGTATGCACGACTTTACCGCTGCGTTGTAGCACAAAAAAACCCCGCTTCAAGGCTTCGCGTTTTGCATCGGCATTGATATGAAAAGAGGCAATTGCGCCATAAAGGTTATAAGTTTTGTACACTGGAAATAATTGTTTGAAATGCCGCATCTTGCGTTCCAGTTTATCAAGGTCATTTTCATGCGCTTTGTACTTGACTTCAATAATGCCAATCGCGTCGCCATTGGTCATCACCAAATCGTACTCTTCCTCAATCTTGCCGCGACGCTTCTGAAAGTTCATCATAATGTCTTCAAATTTAATCGGCCCTAAATGGTTTTCGTTGACCAAGCTATTGAAGAAAAACTCTTCGGCAATATCGCCCTGATTGTTAGAGATGTTACCGACTTGAATGCCGATTCGTGCCAATTTTTCATCGGTGCGCTTCAATTGTTCATCGGTGCGCTTCAACTGTTCATCAGTGCGTTTCGTCTGCTCAACAGTAAGTTTCATCTGCTCATCGGTGCGCTGTATTTCCAAACCAGTAAGCCTGATTTGCTCATCAGTTTGTTTCTGAGCTTCACGCAACGCCTTGCTATCAATAGCCAAGCTCGCCACCAAGTCTTTCAATTCGTCGTCAGTCATTGTTTATTCCATGATCCCGTGCCAGATTTGTTTAACCTGCGCCCTTATTCCGGTGACATCGGCCTCATTGATAATCGCCCGGCCGCCTTGTAAAACCTGTTTATGACCGTAATCGCGGTAGCGGCAATAAGCGGCTTTAAGGGTTTCTGCCGTGGCATGGGGGATAAAACCGTGCTGGTCCAAACCCTCCAGTAATCGGACATTATCCGTGTAAGTGGTCAAGTCAGGATAGCTTGCCGCCTGCGCCAAGACGCCGAATTGTACTATAAACTCAATATCAGCAATACCGCCTTTGCTTTGTTTTAAGTCAAACTTGCTGGCTTCCTGGGTTGCCAACGCGTCACGCATTTTTTCGCGCATTTCCCGTACCTCAATTTTTAATGCCTCCGGTTCTCTAGGCAAGCTTAAAATTCGGTGCCGAATGCCTTCAAACGCATTTTTTAAGCGGCTATCCCCTGCGATAAAACGTCCACGGACCAAGGCCTGATGCTCCCATGTCCATGCCTGATGCTTGAGATAATCCTCGTAAGCATTGATATGCGCGACGAGCAAGCCTGAATCACCGCTGGGCCGCAAACGCATATCGACTTCATAAAGTACGCCGGATAATAATCGGGTGTCGAGGATATGCCGGATTTTTTGCCCCAAACGACCATAAAATTGCGAGCAGGTCACCGGTTTGTCGCCATTGGTCATTGCTAATCCGTCTTGGCAGCCGTATAAAAACACCAAATCCAGGTCGGAGCCATAGCCTAGCTCCATGCCGCCCAATTTGCCGAAACCCAGGATGGCAAAACCAGTCCTGTTCGCGTCAGTTTCGGGCGGATATCCGTGCTTTTCAGTGAGCATCAACCACGATTGCGCCATGACGTGTTTCACGATGCTTTCGGCGATAGTGGTCAAATAGTCGCTGACAACCATTAACGGGATCGCACCCATAATGTCGGCTGCCGCAACACGCAGCACATTCAGTTGTTTGAATTCCCTCAAAACAATCATCAGCCGTTCCAAATCCTCTACGGCGATTGCTTCCAGCAATTTTTGAAGTTGTGTATCAAGATTGTCCTTATTTAGCGGTTCATATAACGTCCTTGTATCCAGCAATTCATCGAACAACACCGGATAACGCGACAAATAATCACATAACCACGGACTGGCGGAGGACAACCGTAATAATTGCGTTAACGCATCGGGGTTTTCCGCCAGCAAGGACAAATACACATTTCTGCCCGCCACCGCTTCAAATAAGCCCAGCATACGCTTTAAGGTTTCATCGGGGTTGTCAAGTTGTGGCAGTGCGGCAATCAGTTCAGGCATCAGGCGGTCAAGCACCGCAGCGCCTTTATTGGTCAAACGTTTAACTGCGGCAGATTGCTTAAAGTGCCGGATGGCGTTCAGGCTTTCAGCCGCCAGCATAAACCCAAGGCCTTGTAAGTTTTCCTGTAACTGTGCATCGTCTGCCGCCGCCGTCCAAATCTGTTGGCTGTGCGGGTCTTTTTGATCCTGTTTGGATAGCGAGAACACCGCATCAAAGACGGCTTGAACTTGGCTTCTGACGTGGTCCAGCACCGATTTAAAGCTGTCCCAGTCTTGATAATCCAGCGAAAAGGCCAATATTTGCTGGACTGACGGATCAACCGGCAAATCGTGGGTTTGTTTGTCCTGATATTGCTGGATATGGTTTTCCACCCGCCTTAAAAAGCAATACGCCTGTGTCAATTGCCCCGCATCGGATTTAGTCAACAGCTCAAGCTCGCCCAATTGTTGCAACACGTCCAGAATGCCGCGAGTTTGTAGGCTTTTTTCATTGCCGCCGCGTATCAATTGGAACGCTTGACCGATAAATTCGATTTCGCGGATACCGCCTGGCCCGAGTTTGATGTTTTCCATGCGATCTTTGCGCCGCAATTCCTGGGTGATTTGCGCCTTTAACGCGCGTAATTCCTCAAACGCGCCATAATCCAGATAACGCCGGTAAACAAAGGCTTGCAACATCGCCATCAGCTGCTTTCCGGCATTAAAGTCACCCGCCACCTGGCGGGCTTTAATCATCGCATAACGTTCCCATTCGCGTGCCTGGGTTTGGTAATAATTTTCCATGCCATCAAAGGTCATGATGATCGCGCCACTATCGCCAAAAGGCCGTAAGCGTATGTCAGTACGGAACACAAAACCGTCAACGGTGATTTCATCGAGCACTTTGACCAGGCTTTGGCAAAGCCGGGTAAAAAACTCGCCATAAGTCGTGGCTTTTCGGTCAGGTAACACGCCGTCTTCAGGATAGGCGAAAATCAGGTCGATATCCGAGGAATAATTCAGCTCGAATGCGCCCAGCTTGCCCATGCCCAGCACGATGATTTGTTGCGGGCTGCCATCCGGCAAGCGCGGTGTGCCACGTTTGCCGCAGGCTTGTTGGTAAAGGAAGGTAAGCGCATATTGGATGCAGGCATCGGCAAGCCGCGATAAATCCAGCAAGGTTTCCTGTAACGGCGCCCAGCCTGCCAAGTCCCGCCAGGCGATCCTGACCATTTCGCGGCGTCGGTGATGCCTGAGTTTGGCCATTAACTCGGCTTCGCTGGAAACAGTCAGCTTTAGCATGGCATCGGTGTAGTGCCGGTTGCCATAAACCGCCGATAAATCACCGGCGCTTATTAAATCGACCAGCATTGCCGGTTGCCGCAAACAGCTTTCAGCAACAAACTGGCTGCAACACCAAACCTTTTCCATTGAGGCCGTAATGTCAGGCGGGATCTGTATTGTTGGGTTAAGTGCGGTCAGTTTTTCATGCCATTGTTGTAATAATGCAAAAACAGGCTGGCGTAATGCTTTGGGGAGTGGCTCAGGTGAGGGTGTTGGTGGATTAATCAAGGACATGGGTGATAGTCGTGAAAAAAGCGTGAGCCAAAAAATGGGTGCGTAGGCAGGCTGGAATATATTTAAGGATGAGTATAAATCAACTTCGTCAAGTTGATTTATACCCTTGGTGGATGCCATGACTGGCAGTCATCATGTTGCCGAAATATGTCGTACTCATCCCTTAGAACAATTCAATGTCATTATGGTGGTTAGCAGCGGATTGCAAGTTGATTATGCCTTCATACAGAACGACCTGATTTCGGCCTTTATCTTTGGCGAAGTAAAGCGCTTTATCTGCCCGATCGAGTAATGTTACCGGCAATATATTGTGATCTTGAATGCAGGTGACACCAATGCTGACGGTTATTTTGCCGACCAAGGGGAAGTCAAAATTTTCAACGGCCATACGAAAGCGATTAAAACTATTTTCAGCTTCAGATTTATTGGCCTTGTTTAGAATAACCACAAATTCTTCACCACCAAACCTGAAAATAAAATCAATATAGCGAAATTTGCCTTCCATTAACTGGCTGAAATGTAGTAAGACTTCATCGCCATATAAATGACCGAAATTATCATTGACCGCCTTGAAATGATCTATATCGAGCATGGCAATCCACGATAGTTTACCGTCTGTTTTGTCGATTAATTCTGCATGTTGGTAAAATTCGCAAATTTCCATCAGACGTGCATCAAAAGATTGCCGATTAGGCAAGCGGGTTAACATATCACGCTCCCTATGATCATGAAGAATCACCTGATTATGATAAAGCCTTAGCAGATTATTGAGCAATGTAACGGTTTCATCGTTGAAAATGCCTTCCAGTACGATAGCTCTATCCGGCCCTGTATCCGTTACGACAGGCAAGATAGCCTGTGTTGTTTCACCGGAAATTACAATTTCAATGTGACTAGGCAGCGGCTTGTTGTTAAGCAATGGACAGCTGTCTTCCCCTCTGTCTGCGGCAAAGTCAAGGGGCAGTTTTCTAATCAGTATTTCTTCAGAAGTGTGGTAGGGCTGTGTGCGTTTTTTTCTGTCACCATATATTTCATAGGCGAAAGCCGAATTAATCCCGTTAAGGCTTTTAAGCAGGTCTAGAAAAACACGGGTTAGCGTTTGATAATCCTGGCAGCGGGTAATTTCAGTCGCCCAGGAAAAACATTGCTGTACAGAAATTGTTTGCCTTGTCATGTGTGAAACCCCCGATTTAAAGAAATTTCATTTTAGTAGTTATGCTTGTTTATCACCACCAGAAATATCACTAATACTGTAATGTGCAGCCTGCAAGCCAGGTATGTAAACGGCGATTGAAAGGGTTGCGCTCTAAATTTAAACTTGAAAACACGGGCTAAAAAATAACTGTATAGTATAGTTAGCCGTTTTTTTTATGGGCATAGATCATGATTGGGACGGATGTCATTATTATCGGTGCAGGGGCGTCAGGTTTGATGTGTGCGATAGAAGCGGGCAAACGTGGACGCCGTGTGTTGGTTTTGGACCATGCGAACAAAGCGGGCAAAAAAATCCTGATGTCCGGCGGCGGCCGTTGCAATTTTACGAATTATTCCATCGAACCTGATAACTTCATTTCAAACAACCCGCATTTTTGCAAATCCGCGTTGAGCCGCTATACCCAGTGGGATTTTCTGGCGATGGTTGCGCGTCACCAGATTCCGTATCACGAACGTGAGCATGGACAGCTATTTTGCAACGACAGCGCCAAGGATATTCTGTCCATGCTACTAACGGAATGTGCCGATGCCGGCGCTATCGTGCAGTTAAACACCCCTATCGGCAGCATTGGGAAAATAGCTGACGTGTTTCATATCCAATCCGGCAACGGCAGTTTTGCCTGTCAGTCCCTGGTTGTCGCGACCGGCGGGTTATCGATACCTAAAATGGGCGCAACGCCACTGGGCTACAAAATCGCCGGACAATTTGGCATTAACGTGGTGCAAACGCGGGCAGGCTTGGTGCCGTTTACCCTGCAGCCGGACGATAAAGATAAATTTTCCGCCCTTTCGGGCATTGCTGTGCCGTGTATCGTCAGTAACCCGCGCCAGTGTTTCAGGGAAAATATCCTGTTTACTCACCGGGGCTTAAGCGGGCCCGCCATTTTGCAGATTTCATCGTACTGGTGCGCTGGCGAAGCCATCAGCATTAATCTGTTGCCGGATGTCAACTTAGGCGTGGAACTGAAAACAAAACGCGGACAAAAGCAGAAAAATACCTTAAAAACCATTCTGGACGGTTACTTGCCCAAACGCCTGGTCAGTTGCTTGTTGGCTGATGAGGTATTGAACACACCGTTACAGGATTGCCCGGATCGGCATATCCAGCTTATCGCCGATCACCTACAGCACTGGACGGTTAAACCGAACGGCACGGAAGGTTACCGTACCGCCGAAGTGACCTTGGGTGGCGTTGATTGCGATGTTATTTCATCCAAAACGATGGCAAGCAAACAAGTGCCAGGACTTTATTTTATAGGTGAAGTGCTGGATGTGACAGGCTGGCTGGGCGGCTACAATTTTCAATGGGCCTGGTCGTCAGCCTGGTGTGCCGGGCAGTATGTTTAGTGAACGCCTTTAGATTTGAGATAATCTGCGAATTTTTCGTCTGACCCAAGGATGTGATGTTGCAGCCAATCTTGTAAAAAGTGCAGGGTTTCCATAGTAATGTGACCATGCCCGCTTTTCAGCTTCTGTTGCAAAGAGACAGCGGTATTGACCAGATCGCTATGCTCCCGTTTATGAGGCACCGAATCGGGGTAATCATAGACATGCATCAGTTGCTCTTCGGTATTGAAATGAAAACCCGTATATTCGATAACCCTGTCCAGCACCTTACTCATGATGTCGCTGGCATCGCCTGCCAGCATGTGGTTATGTAGGCCATTAATGAGCTGGACAAGTTTTTGGTGTTGTTGGTCGATTTCTTCTACGCCAACGGCAAGTTGGCCACTCCACGTGATTAAAGACATTTTAGTATCCCTATAGTTAATCAGCAATTCTCATTTTGGAAGTCATTTAAAAGCAATATGGATCAAAGGATAAGCGTGGACAAATCAGAAACCGTGTCAGTATTGATGAGCATCCCGCCATCGTCGAGGAAAAGACCCACATTGGTGACTGGGAGATCGACACCGTGATAGGCCAGAACCATCAGGGTGCATTGGTTACGATAGTGGACAGCAAACATGCCGAAGTCGTCACTGAAGCGACTATTATTTTGCTCAAGCCTTATCTGGACAAGGCGTTGACGATCACCGCCGATAACGGCAAGGAGTTTGTCCGGACATGAAACCATCAAGGAACATAAACTGAGTGGTTACCATTAATCAGGAAATGGATTCGCTGCGGCAATCGTACTATTAATGGTGGCTAACCCCAAACTCATAACACCGGCGGTTATTTTGGCCGATGCAGTGCCATCACTGAAAGTAATTAAAGTGCCATCGGTGTCGTCTTGTACAGGCAAAGCGGCGATGGGTGTTATTCCAGACGCATCGTAGATATTAATTTTGTTGCCGGTTTGCTTATAGGTGTAGCTGCTTGATGCACCACGCAAGATCACTTTTTCTATATTTTGATCAAGGGTGATATTGCTGACACCTTCACCTAGCGTGACGACCTCTTCTCCGGTATTGCCGAATACCCTGCTACCATTACTGCTCACTAAAAACGTATCAATTGCGCCTAAAAATACTTTGGCAGCACTGGGCGTATTGGGCGTAGGTTCAGTAGTGGCACTGAAATTAGTGGGCATGAGTGTGCCAACTGTGGTGCTGACCGTTACGCCACCCAATGACATTACGCCAGTGCTGAGTTTAGCGTCAAAAACGCCGTTGCTAAACTTAAATTGCGTACCGTCAGCATCGCCTTGTAGTGGCACGGAAACTAATAACTGACTACCGGCACTATCGTACACGTTGAGTTTATCGCCGGTTTGTTTAAAGTTGTAATAACCGCTGTCATCCGCCAATACTACCCGTTCGATATTTTTGTCGAGTATCGCACCACTGACACCAGCGCCCAAAGTCACCACTTCATTACCGGTGCTACCCAATACCGTTGCACCGCTATTGCTGACAATAAAACCATCGTTGGCCGATAAGTAGATTTTAGCTTTGGTGTTATCTACCAAGGTCAGCACACCCGTCTGGATATTGGAAATCTCAATAACCGATTGGACATCGGTAAAGGGATCAAGCCGAAACGATAATGAATGCGTTCCTGGCAGCACGTCACCAATCCTTACTTCTTTCGATGAATTGACACCGTCCTCAGTAAACCGCTGGTCGGCCTTATAGACAACTTGATTGTCTACAAAAACAGACAAAAAGCCTTCTGCGTTTTGTGAAAGAAAGGAGTAATCGAACAGTAGTGTGTTAATTGGCTGAGTGACATTAATTTGCATACTCACCCATGCCGACGAATCTGAGGCTCTCGTTGCTGTTGCTATTGAACGGACGTTTCTATTCATTACCGATGTCGGATAAACTGACTTCAACGTTACCGTTCCAGGAACGGATAAGTCAACGGTTCCCGTGTTGCTTTTAGATGTTTTTAATAATAGATTATCAGGACACTGCCATATATCATGACAATTAAAATCGATAATCGGTTTTGAAACACGTATCGGGTAGCCTCTACAACTTTTGAATGTGCTTGGCAAGAAACACACGTCACCGCGTCTATAATTATCGTTATCGAAGTTTGGGAGTCGAGCTCTTCCTGATTCTAACGCAAGGGCAAAACCAACATCAGCAGAGACATCACCTGTAATTGTCTTGTTATACCAAACATAAGGCGATGAATGTCGCTCGATAAAGCACAACGGGTTCTCTATAGCAAAGCAAAATTTGAACTCACCTAATGTTGTTACATCGAAATTAAAAGCTTGCAGCAAGAAAATATCCTGATCATTTACCAAATCAGTAAACATCCCTACAGCTATTGAGGGTTCTAGCTGCGCCAAGTATGCATCCATTTCTGCTTGTTTTGAACTCATATCAACGTAGTGTTCCGCCCAGATGGAACTCTGTCCATAGGTAGAATTGTAACCACGGGGATCATATGCATCAAGAAATGTGCTGTGAATCTTCGGAACGACTTTCTTCCCGAACGTTTTAGCCTTTATAGGTATCCATGCAGCAGCGGTTTCAATCAGGTTAGAGCCGGCGCTGTGGGCGATGAAATGTATGTAACTGAATTCTTCCTTCGCGAGCTGTATGGCAACAGCTTTTCCATGTATTAATGCGTTAGTATAAGCGTACCATGGCCCTAATTCATTTATTAGATCAAATAAGTTAGTCACTTGATCACAATCTACCTTACCAAATTCATAGTTACCAAAACGGCATCCAGAATCATAACGCCAGTCGTAGATGCGAACTGTCCAGTCCACTTCTGAGTCTGGATGAGCTTGTGTCTGTGCCCTGATGTTATTCGCCACGTCCGTGACCCAACCGTCGGCGGTGCTGTTCCAGCCATGTGTGATAAACACCAAGCCCTTCTTTTTTCCCAGAGGTGCATTCGGCGTAGATTCTATGGCGGTTGGTTCTGGTCGCTGCACGGGTGCCTTCACTATGAGTGGCACCACCGGTAATACAGCATTGAAATTTTGCGGATTAACTGCCCCGCTGCCGTTGACCACCCCAAAATTGAAGGGTACATCACCCACAACTTTGCCGCGCACAATTGCCCGATACGTACCCGCATCCCGACCTTTGACTGGGTCTAAAAAAGTTGTCGTGGAAAACGCTTGTTGCTGATTGGCTGAGAATGAAATATTGTCCCAGCGTTTAGCCATGTAAAGATCACCGCCGCTACTGTCTTTTATCCACAACTCCACATATTCGAAGGTTTTGCTACCGCCCTGAAACTCTTTAAGGTTGAAAGAGACAGCGAAATTCTTCCCCACTATCACATTCGACGGCACAGTCACCCCGCCACTGACATCAACCCGCCCCACCGGTAATACCGCCGTGAAGCTTTGCGGATTAACAGCCCCACTGGGGTGAGTCCATGAGAAGGTTTGGGAAGCGGTGGTAATCTCCGCATTATTACTCGGCGAAGTTAATGTCGGTTTCGTTAAGGCAAACGCATCTTGCGAAATAATGAGCAAGACGTTAAACAGCAGAAGTAATACCAAGGCATTAATGGAATGGAGCTTCGTTGCAATGTTAGAAAGTAGCTGGCTAATGTTCATGTCGTTATCTCACTGGCTTGTTTGATGTTAAATAACCGAATCGCTGCCAAATACGGCATTAAAGCTGGCCGTCGAATACAACAAGCCATCTTGCGCGATAGGTAAACCCGTCAAGGAGACGGTAACAACCTGCCCTGATGATGCATAGATCAGATTCACCAAGCGTTATGCACATTAGCAAACCAAAACTGCTCCACACCGGAAACGGTATCAATGCCTTCGCCGATATTATCGGCCGTGGTGGTTTTGTCAGTGAGCGTCAAAATAAAGTAGTGTCCAGACTGCC
>JAUYEP010000197.1 GCA_030689765.1 Methylovulum sp. | reverse complement strand
AGACTGTGAAAGTATTCGTGAATATACATTATTCACCACGAAGATCACGAAGGACACGAAGAAAATAACCATACGATCAATATATTAAATCTTCGTGCTCTTCGCAACTGCTCCTGCGTTGCCCCTTGTGCCCCAGAGGGTATACCTCCTGCATCCATGCAGTCGTTCGTGTCCTTCGTGGTTATCAGCTTTATATTGAATACTTTCACAGTCTCACAAGCGTAGGGACGTTGCGTCGCAACGTCCCTACAAGACCACCACACGAAGATTGAAATCGCTGTGTAGACCGTGTGGAATATATTTTCGATTAGCCTATTTTTTTATGGACAGGCTGAAGGTAGTGGCTGCGTCGCTTGAGGGATGCTGCCCAAGTACGCGTAGATTGCTTCAAGGTCACGGTCACCCATCATGCCGTAAACAGGCCAGGGCATGACCTGTAACGTGTTGCCCGGAACATCAGGGTCGTTACCCGTACGCATCAATTCCTTGAATTCAGCGAGTGTCACGCCAGCGGGTTTGCCCGTGCTGTCTGGTGTCAAGTTGGCTGAGACAAATGGCCCGAATGCTTTTCCACCTGCCAAATAAGAGATGGCGTTAAATTGCTTGGATTCCCCTTTGTAAGGGTCATGTCCTGCAGCGTAAGACGGACAAGTATGACAATCGGCACAGCCCCCTTGCGCGTTAACGATATAGCTGCCCAAATAAACTTGGTCAGCGTTTTTGCCGGCAAGATTAAGTTTAATCGGAAGCCGCTTTGGACTTGCTGTAATAATGTCTTTGCCGATCTTAATCTGGGTTTGCTCGGCTGTACGGACTATTACGGTTCCGGTCATGCCGGGGTGAATATGGCAGTGGTAAATAAACTTGCCTGCTTTATCGAAAATCCGGGTAAATGAGGCACCTGATAAGAGATTGGCGCTGTCCCACAGATTATTGTTTGCTGTGCTAGTGTGGGGGAACGAATCCTGATTAAGCCATTTGACACTATCTCCGAGATTGATAGTTTTATTGTCTGGCTGGAACTTGAAATCCTTTATATTAATAGTGACGGTTTCTGCGAATGACAGGTTTGATGCGAATAAAAGCAATATTAGCGCAAAAAATGCGTGGTATTTACGAATCATATAATCTCCTCACCTATGGGGTTGTATTATTGTTTTTGGTTGTTGCGGGTTGATGTTATAGCACACTGTGCACTTGATCCATAAGGATTTTTAGCGTTGTCAATCGACCGGAAACACCGCTTACCTGGAACCACCAGCAAACGCAACGGACAGGCAAAGAAGGCTAAGCAGCAGCCTGGTTTTGTTGCGTGAGTTTTGCATGGCTCAGGGCTATACGTAAGTATTCACCTCCCCCTTTGAAAACATAAGTATCTACACATCTTTTATTAGTTCTTGTAAAACAAATAGTTAGCATATTTGACGAAAAGTGGCAATTTCATAAAAATAAAATGGTTGCAAAACTTGTGTAGATACTCATGCCTTTGAAAAAGGGGGATTGAGGGGGATTTATCTAATAAAATCTCCCCTAACCCCTCTTTTTCAAAGAGGGGGGCTGAATAAGTACGGCTATACTTGTGCCCGATGCTATCAAATTATGGTTTAGCTGACATTTAATAATCTCAAAAAATATAATGAATAAAAAATATTTCGACTTAATTATACCAACGCTATTTTTGGGTATTTTATTAATGCTGATATTCCAAACAGCATTTATTTTAGATTGGCTTGATAATAATTTAGGGGAATCACTTTTCAAAAGAATTATTGACAAGGTTTTTGTTAATCAGCTACCCGTATTTTCTTGGTTATATGGCACATATTTATTTATCCGGTATTCCGAGTTATTTATTTGGAACATTTATTTTCCCCAAAAAACGGAGACAGTGACACCAAAAATAATTATTGATATTTATAATATTATTGTAGGCATTATTTCTATAGGGATTGCTTTAAGCTTTTTTTTTAATAAAGACATTACTGCATTACTTACAGCATCCAGTGTATTTGTCGGTGTATTGGCTTTTTCTTTACGCAGTATGATTGCTGATTTTTTCTATGGTTTAGCAATTACTTTGGAGCAACCTTATCGGGTGGGTGATTGGATTGAAGTTGGCATTGGCAATAACGCCAGGGTAGGTAAGGTACAACAAATTGCTTGGCGGTCCACTTTAATCATTACTAAACAAAATATACACGTTACTGTGCCGCACAGTGTAATTGCTAAACGGAACTTTAATAATTACACTTATCCAGATGATTTATGGTGCAGTAGTTTTAATATTACTTTAGCGCACGAGGTTACCCTGCAAGAAGTGGAGAGGGTGTTTTTTTCTGCAATAAAACAGGTAAAAGAACTTGCTGATATTGCAAAAGAGCCCTCGCTCAGTATTGTCCAGTTTTTACCCCAAGGTATTGAATGGCGGGTGTCTTTTTGGGTAAGGGATTATCCAATGGAATCTTCAATACGTTTAAAAATTCAGAGAAATATTTTACGTGATTTAAACTATTGTGGAATTGCCCTATCGGCAGGGAGATTAGAAATATTACCTGAAAATATTAGTGGCCAGTTTGCCCCGCAAATTAACAGGCGTAGCAATTGGGCAAGAAATTTAGATTTATTTGATTGTTTAACTGAACAAGAAACCGAGTATATTTCAGGACAAGCCATTAAAAGGATTTTACCTAAAGGTAAAGTTTTATTTGAACAGGGCAGTAAAGGCAGTTCTTTATTTTTAGTTTATCAAGGATTATTAGATGTATTTGTAAAAGATAAAGCAGGCGTTAATGAAAAAGTAAATCAATTATGTCCTGGCAGTTTTTTTGGGGAAATGTCCTTATTAACGGGTGAACCACGTAATGCCACGGTGATCCCTGCGGTGGAAAGTGTGGTTTATGAAGTCAATAAGGCAATGATAGAACCCTACTTACGCGAACACCCGTTATTACTCGAGCATATTGAAAAATTATTGGTTGAACGCAAATTACAAACATCCGACTTTTTAATCCATCTGAATAAACAGGATGAAAATGAAGTTTTTTTAAAAAGTCCCTTAGCGGAAATGCAGGAAAAAATACGCCGCTTTTTTAATTTGTAAAAAGTACGCAGTTTGCTGAAAAACCATTCAACGGACTATCCATCTGGCCATTCTATTTAATAACTTACGGCCTTCTTCAAGCGCCAGCACGGACAATGCCACGGTGCTTGCAATCAACCAATCTGTCAACGTCAGATCGGTAGTATGAAAAACATGCTGCGCCAGTGGCCAGTGTATGACCAGTATTTGCAGCAAAACCACTGTGAAAATGGCAAGCCAAAGCAGCTTATTGGTAAAAAAATGCCGGTTAAATGCGCTGCCTTTTTCAGTTCTGGCGTTAAACACATTAACCACCTGAAACAGTACAAATGTCGTGAAAGCAAGCGTTGTGGCGTGAAGGATTGTGCCATTTTGCAAATCCATGGATAAAACACCCAGCGTACCGACAGCCATCGTCAAGCCATAGCTGAAAAGATTGCTGAAGCGTTTTAAGGACAAAATGCGGGTCTCGGGGTCACGCGGCGCTTCAAGCATATTCCCGGTACGGCCGGGATCAACGCCCAGTGACATCGCTGGCGGGCCATCCATGATGATGTTAATCCACAGTAACTGCACCGCAGTAAACGGCATCGGCAAGCCCAGTAACGGGGCCCCGGCGACGGTCAGGATAGCGCCAATATTAGTGGAGAGTTGAAAGCGGATAAATTTGACCATATTTTCGTAAATCCCCCGCCCTTCCCTGATCGCTTTGGCAATCGTGGCAAAATTATCATCAGTCAAAATCATCGTCGCCGCTTCCTGTGCGACATCCGTGCCGGTGATGCCCATTGCAATGCCAATGTCCGCACTTTTTAAGGCGGGCGCGTCGTTAACGCCGTCACCCGTCATGGCGACGACATGGCCATCCGCTTTTAGCGCGTTGACGATCCTGACTTTCTGCTCGGGCGCAGTCCGCGCAAATACGGCTATCGCGTTGATGCACGCTGCCAGTGTTGCATCGTCAAGTGCAGCCAGCTCACGCCCATCAATCACTTCGCCGACCAAGCCCAGCTCCTGCGCAATCGCTAATGCCGTGACTTTTTGGTCGCCAGTAATCATCTTAACGGCGATACCGGCTTGTTGACACAACTTAATCGCATCGCGGGCTTCGGCCCGTGGCGGATCCATCAATCCCACCAACGCGACAAATGTCAGTGCTTTGATATAACCAAATAAATCAGCATCGGCTGAAAACCCGGTGATAGGCAGTGTGCGTACAGCAACCCCGATCACCCTTAGCCCCGTACTGGCCATGTTCTCATTTTCTGCTAACAGCCTATCTGGATCGATAGCCATGGCATTGCCTTGTCCGTCAAACACCGTATTGCATAACTTGAGCAGCACTTCCGGCGCCCCTTTGATGAATACCGTTACCGTACCGCTTTGGTCATGGTGATGAAAAGTCGCCATGTATTTATGTGCCGCGTCGAAAGGAATTTCTGCAATACGCGGCAGTTGTCCGGCTGCCTGAAACTTATCGATACCGCCTTTTGCCGCCAACACCAGCAAAGCGCCTTCCATCGGATCGCCGATAACTTGCTGCCCGTGCAGCTGGCTGTCATTGCATAAGACCAGCGGTACCAGCAAGTTTTTCATATCCGCCGGTTTATTGTCGCCTGCGATAGTAAAAATTTCGCCGACGCAATCATAGCCTTCACCACTGACACGATAGCTTTGGCCTTGATAAAACAATGCACGCGCAGTCATTTGGTTGACTGTCAAGGTGCCGGTTTTGTCGGTACAGATGACTGTCGTGCAACCCAGGGTTTCGACAGCGGCCAAGCGTTTGACAATGGCGCGTTGTTTGGCCATGCGGTGCATGCCTAAGGCTAAGGTTACCGTGACGACTGCCGGTAAACCTTCAGGGATAGCCGCCACGGCAAGGGCAATCGCGGTAAAAGCGGTTTCAATCAACGGTTCGCCACGCCACAAGGCGCTGCCGAACAACACGACCACAACCAGCAGTGCAATCAACGCCAAACGCTTGCCCAAACTATCAAGCTGTAACTGTAACGGTGTCGTGCGGTCTTCTGCCTCAGACAATAGCGTCGCCAGCTTGCCAATCTCCGTTGCCATGCCCGTCGCGGTCACCAGCATTTGAGCCCGACCCCGCGTGACGGCATTGTTCATATACAGCATGTTGCTGCGTTCGGCGAGTGGCAGGGTTGCCATGGCAAGCGCCCGGGTTTGTTTGGCAACCGGAACCGATTCACCCGTTAATGAGGATTCATCGACTTCTAAGGTTTGGGTGTCAATGAGGCGTCCATCGGCGGGTATTTTGTCGCCTGCCTCCAGCATGACAATATCACCCGGCACCAATTGTTCGGCAGGCAAGACTACCGTGCGGCCTTCACGGCGCACTTTGGCTTGTAGCGCAAGCATCTTTTTTAACGCCGCCAACGATTTTTCAGCCTGAAATTCTTGATAAAACCCCAGCAACGCATTAATGCCGACAACCACGAGTATCACGATGCCGTCGGTTATATCGCCAATCGTCGCCGCCAATATCGCGGCGCTTATCAGCACCAGAATCAACAGGCTTTTGAACTGCGACAACAACAGATGCCACGCAGGGCGCGGCGGTTTTTCGACCAGCCGGTTAAATCCGTAATGTTCCAAACGTTCTCTAGCAGCTGTTTTGCTTAAACCCAAGGTTTGATCGGAAGCCTGCTCAAATATCGCCTGCTCCGCTGACAAACTATGCCAAACAGGCTGGGCGATGGCATCAGAAGATAACACCGTTTTTACTTGTGCCGCAGTTCCGCTGCGACTGCGCTTGCCGAGCAGATACCCCGCAATCAGCCCAAACACTAGCGCCGACGGCAATGCAATTAGCAGAGGGAGTTTAGAACAAATTGTGCTGTATAAATCGAAAGTGTGAAACATTACAGTTGAACCCCCGTTCAGTCATAACCTGATTCGCGTCATTCTTCATTCATTTTACAGCTATTGCAACCTTATTTAGTTAAGTGCTGACAGCGCGGGAATATGACAAGCGACTTTAAGCAACAAGGTTTTCAAGTTAATCACCCCCCTGTTTAGAAACGGATAATTCCCCCAAATGACACTTTATCACAATAAAAGCGGTGGTTTCTCTTGACTACAAGCCAATAATCGAGTGTAATGGCCGTCTTTTGCAGACCTGCCCAGGTAGCTCAGTCGGTAGAGCAGAGGACTGAAAATCCTCGTGTCGACGGTTCGATTCCGCCCCTGGGCACCAACAACATAAGCACAAATAAAACCGACCCATGAAGTCGGTTTTTTTATGCCCGAAGGTTTTTGATGGATTGTTCGGTCTGTTTCCGGTCGGCGAAGTATTTATTGGCTGAAAATTTTGTTTATCTTGGCTTATTTTGCGTCCCTTGAATGGATTGATTTTTGATTGGAACTGATTGTATATTTTTCATTGCCTGGGTGCTTGGAAATGGGGGTATCATTTAACAAAATCTTGTTTCCGTTCTAAAGTCTATCTCCGGTCAAAGGGCTTGTTATAGTCTGTAAATTACCTTAATTGCGTTTGAATATTGGATTATTGAGTGTTTTTTGTATCGTCAAGCCTGGCACATTGCCGGTTTATCACTAGGTCGGCGGTTCGGATCCGTCCTTAGGGGCAAATTAAATCAGAGCGTTACAGCAATGTGAGGTTTTTTTGCCTTGCGTCCGGCCAATCTCCGGTCACGACCAACCTTGCAACATAAATACGGACTATGCGGCGTAACCAAATCATTATTGCCATTCTGCTTGCCATGAGCGCCCAAGTCTGGGCAAACGATTCCAAGGTTGAGGATTTAACTGATCTTTCTATCGAGGAGTTGCTGAATATCGAGGTGGTCATCGCGTCACGGTTTGGCCAGAAAACCAGTAAGTCACCCTCTTCGGTGTCGGTGCTAACCGCCAGGGACATTCGCACCTTTGGTTGGCGTACCTTGGCTGAAGCGCTCAACGCCATGCGCGGGCTGTTTACCAGCAACGACCGCAATTACAGCTATCTTGGGGTGCGTGGTTTCTTACATCCCAACGACTACAACTCCCGCGTGCTGTTCATGATCGACGGCCAGCGCATGAACGAAAACATCTATGACGGCGGCTACATGGCCCAGGAATTCATGCTGGACATGGATCTGGTAGAGCGCATCGAATTTATCCCAGGTTCGGGTTCGTCGATTTATGGCGCCAACGCCTTTTTGGGTTTAATCAACGTCGTCACCAAAACGGGCCGCGCCATCAATGGCGTCCAACTGGCCGGCGAAGCCGGCAGCTTCGACACTTACAAGGGCCGGGCCAGTTACGGCAAAAAACTGGATAACGGCGCCGACATTCTATTTTCGGCATCACATTACGACAGCGCCGGCGTTGAAAACCTGTATTTTCCGGACTTCGACGATCCCGCCACCAACAACGGTATCGCCCACAACATGGACACTGAACGCGCCGACCGTCTGTTCGGCCGGGTCCAGTTTGAAGAATTCACCCTGATGGGC
>JAUYEP010000224.1 GCA_030689765.1 Methylovulum sp. | reverse complement strand
TCGAAATTAATTTATGCTCATTCCTTAGGTGGTAATCGGTGCGGCGTTTGCCAGCACGACTATCAGACCTATTTGATAAAATTATCAAATAGTCTTGGCTTTCGATAAAGCCATAATCTTCAATGCGGTTTTTTATCCAATTGGCAAATTCTTGGGCAGATTCCAAGAATATATGCAGTAAACGGGCATCAACGAGTTGGACAGGTGCGCCGGACAGTTCTCCGGAAAAAACGGGAATAAGGGATTCTGTTGCGCTGGACGCAACTTGGGATTGAATGTTCATGATTATGTCTCCGCAAGCGGTTTTTAAACGCTCGCCAGACTGCAATCGGGCGAGCGACCGAACGAGAGTTGCAGTACCGGTGCGGCACCGGCGAGCCTTTCGGCTCCTCTCGCCCGACCGCCCATAACTGGACGCATCAAGACACAAAAAAAGCCGTAATGCTTGCACATGACGACTCCTGGTCGCCGCGTTCAGGACTGCAATCCCGACTGCCCAATGTGGGGCAGCTGGCAAAGCATAGTCCCGCGCGGCGGCGTTGTCAATAAGCACTTTAAACTTGGCATTATACGGGATTCCCGTATAATGCCTTTCATGCGAACCGTTATCGAAACCCCCACTTTTCAAAAACAGGCCGAAAGAATCTGGTCGGAAGATGAGCGCATGGCGTTTATCGCCTGGATTGCCGAGCATCCCACGGCAGGCGATGTCATCCCCGGCGCGGACGGTGCGCGTAAAGTCCGCTGGTCGATGGCGGGCAAAGGCAAGCGCGGCGGTGTCCGCGTGATTTATTTCAACCTGACTGAGCAAGGCACGGTGGTGCTGGTCACGCTGTACACAAAGGCGGATCAGGCCAACATCCAAGCCAGTGACATCAAAAAGGCGGTGTGACATGGACATTGAAAAAATAGCGCAGGCGATTGAGGCCGATGCGGGCATGACGCTGGACGACATCCGGCAAGGTTTGGCTGAAATGCAGGCAGGTAGTGGTCGGGTAACCACGGCTGAGCAGCTTTTAGTCCGTTCAGCCCGCGCCAAAACCGGCTTATCGCAACAGGCGTTTGCCGAACGCATCCTTACCCCGGTGGCAACTTTGCGCGATTGGGAACAAGGCCGTTTTGCGCCGCCGGGCGGTGTGCTGTGCCTGCTAAAGCTCATCGGTAACCACCCAGGTTTGATCGGTGAGTTGGAAGCGGCATAGCCCTGTTTTATTGCGGTTGTCAATAGCATGTGTTTTCCAAGCCTAACAAGTCAGTCAAAGGGACTGGCCGACCGTTGGCGGTTTTGAAGGTTTGTGGTTCATTCGTCTTTCTGGCTTCGTTCGTCTTCGCAGACCGGCCAGCCCCTTACCGTGGCGTTAGGCGTTCGGTGTGAAAGCAGTCAGTTCGATTTGCTTGCATTAATGTTGATGGTTGCGGTTTATTTTGTGAATAGTGCAACATATAGCCTCACCGCAACGTGGTGATTCAGCTAAAACTATATACACTAAGCTGTATAGAACAAGGAGAGACCAGATGAGAATTTTTTTGATAGCCGTAATTATTATTTCTTTCGCAGGTTCTGCATTAGCTCAGGATAAAATTGATCGCATGCACGCTGTTACCATGGAATCGTTTACGCCGGATACGGTTAAGTGGAGTGACGAACCGATACTACCTAAAGGTGCCCAAAGTGTAGTTCTAGTTGGCGACCCAAACAAAGCAGGAGTTTTTATCGCTTGGCTGAAATTTCCGTCCAATTATCCGATTCCACCACACATACACCCATTTACAGAGGTAATTACAGTCCTGCGCGGCAAATTAGGAAATGGTATGGGTAAAACATTCGACACGAAGAAAGGCGAGATGCTTAAAGCAGGTTCCAGTTTTGTGCTACCCGCAGGTCACACCCATTATGTCTGGACAACTGATGAGGAAACAGTCATCGAGCTAATCGCCACTGGGCCATGGGACATTACTTATACGAATCCTACCGATGATCCGCGTAAGAAGAAATAGCGCGTAGGTAGAGTGAACTTGCAAACCCCAGCAAAATTTAAATCAAGCCTAACCCAACGCTCCAGCGGATTCCGCTAACGCTCCGCCGCTGAGCGTTGCGTTAGGCTGTCTGAGGTGAGAGTTTCAGGTTTCGGTTTGTCTTCGCCAGCTTCGGTGGTTGCGGGCATCGGCTTGTGGGTGGGGCTGCACAGTCGGATGCGTTTGCATCATGCGCGGGGTGGCTCTGGTGCATTTAATCATCGCAGGTGCGCCGCGCACGACGCA
>JAUYEP010000173.1 GCA_030689765.1 Methylovulum sp. | reverse complement strand
CCGGAAGCCTTAAATGCCAATGTGCGTTACGAATTGGATTTGCGTGAACGGACTATTCGGGTGGAAGAAGAGTTAAAGCATCAGCGCGAACTGAGGACGGAAGGCTTTAAGCAAATGGAAAAACGCTTTGAGCAAGTGGATAAGCGCTTTGAGCAAGTGGACAAGCGCTTTGAGCAAATGCACCAGGACATGAATAAGCGGTTTGATCAAGTGGACAAAAGGTTTGAACAAGTGGACAAAAGGTTTGAACAAGTGGACAAAAGGTTTGAGCAAGTGGACAAAAGGTTTGAACAACAGCACCAAGAAATTATGGGTTTGCATCATGAAATAAAGTTATTGATGCGTTGGGGTTTTGGCACATTACTGGCGGTCGGCGGTTTAATTGTTGCGCTGCTTCGGTTGACGCAATATGGTCATGGATAACGGGTAACCCGTAAGGTGGATTCGCGTTAACAATCCACCGCAATACGCCTTGCACCAGCCGCGTAGGTTGGGTTGCATGTTGTCCGCAACCCAACATTTAACGGTTAAACGATGCACAACAAACCGCCCTTGGGAAACTGGGGGCGGTTTTTTTGTGTCTATGTTAGACTGGTTTTAATGTTGGACTTTATGGCGTGTGTTATGACAACAATTACATTTGATACTTTGAAATTTGCGAATAAATTAAAATCTGCTGGGGTGCTGCCTCAACATGCGGAAGCCGAGGCGGACGCATTGGCAGATATATTTGAGGTTAATCTTAAGGAAGTTGCGACTAAAGAAGATATTAAACATCTTGAAGAAGACATTAAACATCTTGAAGAGCGGCTCTGCGAGCGGTTCGATGGTAAATTTATCCAACTTGAACAGCGCATGATTATTAAATTAGGCACATTAATGGTAATTGCCGTTAGTGCCGTTGCTGCTTTGGTTAAGTTATTGTAGCCGTGGGTTGGGTTGCATACTGTCTGCAACCCAACATTCCACGGTTAAACAATGCACAACAAAGCTGTAAAGCTGTAAGGCGGATTCGCGCCAGCAATCCGCCATAAACGGAGCGACAAACAAAAACCTCTGCCCGGATTTTTCCAGGCAGAGGTTTTTTTATGCCCGATTGTTTGTGATGATGTGCATTGATTGGCGGTTTGCTGAAGCGAAACCGCCCTACGCGGGACGGGGTTTGCAACCCCGTTCTGGAAGAAAGGGGTCTGACCCCTTTAAAAATGCACGCTTACGCATGATTTCGGTTATGTTGAATCCCCCCGTCTGTAATTATCAATGATTGTTACTGGCACTTTGATTGGATAATATTGTGATAGAATTTAGCCAATTAAATTAAGGGGATAAAGGAGGTAAAGATGTTTGATGACAAGTTTTTTGAAGATTGGCTGGACAATCAAGCGCAAAAAGTGATGGAACAAGTGGCGGGCGGGCAAAGCATTTTGCCTGAGCAAATGATGATTTTGGTGCTCAAGGCGCAAACTAATCATTTTGCCCATTTAGACATTGAATTGCGCGAAGACATACAGACATTGGACAAGCGTCTGAGTGGTGAAATGCAGAATATGAACGAGCGCCTTAGCAAGGAAATGCAAGAATTACGCAAGGATATGGACAAACGTTTTGAACAAGTGGACAAACGTTTTGAGGCGCTGACCACTCGAATAGACCGTTTTATGATATGGTCGTTTGCGACGACACTGACGACGGGCGGTATTGTTATTGCCGCAATTAAGCTTTTCCCTTAGGGAACCCGTAAAGCTGTAAGGCGGATTCGCGTTAGCAACCCGTAAGGTGGATTCGTCGTAAGGTGGATTCGCGCCAGCAATCCACCGCAATATGCCTTGCACCTGACCCCTGCCCAGTACCTTACGGCGGTTTGCTGGCGCGAAACCGCCCTACGACTCGGGCTACTGTTTTCAATTGCGCTATACTTTGTCCCTGTTTTTAGCCGGGTAGGGTGGGCAACGCTTTTCTGCCCACCATTACGGTAAACATTGATTGTTGTTTGAATAAACCGCCCTCGGGAAACTGGGGACGGTTTTTTTATGGGTGCTGATTATGTGGAATAATGGGAACCTTGTGGAACGGTGGGCGCGGCCCACCCTACCGCCTCTTACAGATGGCGCACAATCAAGCGAGTTGAAATTAATGGCAACCATTAACCTGATTAGCCAGGTAGGGTGGGCAATGCTTTTCTGCCCACGCGCACAACGCATAACCTGTATTTGACCGTATACAAACCACCCAATCCCTCACGGAGTTGGGTGGTTTTTTTATTGTGTGGACAGAGAAGATAACGCTACAATTAACAAATGAAATTCATTTGGGACGAATCAAAACGTATCAGCAACATCGATAAGCATGGGCTTGATTTTGCGCGGACTCATCTTGTATTTGAAAATGATACGTTTACTTTTGAGGATAATCGTATGACTTATAATGAGCGTCGTTTTATCACGCTGGGGTTGTTAAATGATGCCGTTGTAGTGGTCGTTCATACAGAAACAGATGATGAGATTCGCGTTATCTCTTTACGGAAGGCGGTTAAAAATGAACAAATACTCTATTTCTCCAACATCTAATGACGACTTTGACGAATATCCTGAAGTTAGCCAAACCGACTTAAACAGGGCGGTTCATCGGCGTGGTTTTGTTGATGTGTCTAAAAAGCAAAGTGTCAATCTCATGCTGGATTCTGACATAGTCGCGTGGTTTAAAAAAAAATCGGGGGAAAGTGGGTATCAGTCACTTATTAACGCTACGTTGAGAGAAGTTATAAAAAACTCGTACGACCGTACGGCGGATTCGTTGTAGCTGCGTTGGGTTGCATGTTGTCCGCAGCCCAACATTTCACTGTTAAACAATGCACAACAAACCGCCCTTGGGAAACTGGGGGCGGTTTTTTTACGTTTGTGCTACACTGCAAACCTTGAATTTATTGGAGACTGTCGTGGCAACAATTACTTTTGACACCTTAAAATTTGTTGAAAAACTCAAGGCTGGCGGTGTTCCTGAAACTCAGGCTAAAGCAGAGGCAGAGGCATTGGTGACTGCGTTTTCTGAAGCAATGGATTCTCAATTAGCGACAAAATTAGACATTAATCGTCTGGAGCGTGAATTGCTGGTTGTTAAATGGATGGTAGGTTTGGTGCTGGGTGGCATTTTAACTCTAATCCTCAAAGCTTTTTTTCCGGCTTAAATCCGTAACCCGTAAGGGGATTCGCGTTAGCAATCCAGCGCAATACGCCTTGCACCTGACCCCTGCCCAGATTTTCTTGGCGGGGGTTTTTCATTTATGCCCTGGTGGGTTGCCTGATTGTTATTGATGGTGTACCTTGTGGCGGTTTGCTACGCTCTGGGGAAACTGGGGGCGGTTTATGTTAAACTGCCTTATCTTATCTGTGCAGGAATGTGTTATGACGACCATTACATTTGATACTCACAAATTTGTTCGCAAACTAAAAGAAGCGGGTTTCGAAGAAAAACAAGCTGAGGCATTAACCGAAGCCATGCAAGCCGTTATTAATGAATCAGAGCTGGTTACCCGACGAGATTTGCAAATTGAACTAGCCCCTATCAAAGCCGATATAAACCTGATGAAATGGATGTTAGGCGCGGTTCTCGGTTTAGCGATTGCAAATTTTGCAAAGCAATTTTTATAAATCCGTAAGGGGATTCGCGCTAGCAATCCAGCGCAATACGCCTTGCACCTGACCCCTGCCCAGAGATTACTTGGCAGGGGTTTTTTATGTCTTGTGGGTAGGCTTGATTGTTATTGATAGGTGGGGGCTTTCCTGACCCCATCCTACCAGGCGCTTTATTAATTATAAATTGGAGAAATAAGTATGACCGCTGTTAATTACGAAATAGACATTGTTGCTTGGGCTAATGAACAGGCATGGTTAGTTCGTAACAAAAAGTTTGAATTATTGGATATTGAACATATTGCCGAGGAAATAGAGGACGTGGGTAAAAGTGAACAACGTGAATTAGCTAACCGCATGGCTATTTTGATAGCGCATTTATTAAAGTGGCAATTTCAACCAGAAGGACGCGGTTCTAGTTGGGAACGAACCATCAAAGAGCAAAGAAAATCACTTGGATTTCATTTGAAAAATGTGCCCAGTTTAAAATCTAAATTAACTGATTCAGAATGGGTAGATTCAGTTTGGGCAGATGCCGTTACTATAGCTATCAAAGAAACCGGTTTAGAGAATTTCCCTGAAACATGTGCTTGGATAATTGAAGATGTTTTATGCCAAAATTGGTTTCCAGAGCTGTAAAACGAATTACCTTTTTTGGTCGTTGCTTGTTTATTAAACCGCCCTTGGGAAACTGGGGGCGGCTTTTTTGTGTCTATGTTAGACTGGTTTTAATGTTGGACTTTATGGCGTGTGTTATGACAACAATTACCTTTGATACTTTGAAATTTGCGAATAAATTAAAATCTGCTGGGGTGCCCCCTCAACATGCGGAAGCGGAGGCGGAAGCATTGGCGGATATATTTGAGGTTAATCTTAAGGAGGTTGCGACTAAAGAAGATATTAAACATCTTGAAGAGCGGCTCTGCGATCGGTTCGATGGTAAATTTATTCAACTTGAACAGCGAATGACTATTAAATTAGGCACATTAATGGTAATTGCTGTTAGCGCCGTTGCTGCTTTGGTTAAGTTATTGTAGCCGCGTAGGTTGGGTTGCATGTTGTCCGCAACCCAACATTCCATGGTTAAACAATGCACAATAAACCGCCATTGGGGAAACCTGGGGGCGGTTTTTTCTTATGATATACTTGACCCTGCTTTTACAAATCGGGAGAAATGAAATGGCGACGATTACGTTTGATACCCATAAATTTGTACGGACACTCAAGGATGCTGGTGTGCCGGAAAGTCAAGCTGAGGCTTTTTCAGAAGCGTTTAAGGAGGCACAAGGCGAGGCAGAGCTGGCAACACAGCACGATATTAGGGACGTGCGTAGAGATATTGATGATTTGCGGCGTGATATGGACGCACGTTTTATCCAAATGGAACAGCGCCTTGTCATCAAGTTAGGCACACTGATGGCGTTTTCTGTTGGTGTGGTTGCGAGCCTTGGTTAAGTTGCTTTAAACGACCGTACGGCGGATTCGTTGTAAGTTGCGTAGATACGCTGTTTAAAGTCAAACCGATTTCATTGCTTTATGGCAATGGGTTACCGTCGGGCTTGTCCAACAACCGGATAAGATGGTGGTTTGTTTTGCCCACACAATCTATCTTTATTCGTTATGTTTTTATTCAATTTAAAGAGGCTTTGCTGATGAATATATTGTCCATGAAAAAAGTACAACAAGGTTTTACCCTAATCGAGTTAATTGTCATTGTGGCGATCATTGGTATTTTGGTGGCTATTGCAATTCCGGCTTATCAAACCTATACACAAAAAGAGAAATTTTCAGAAGTCATTTTAGCAACAGCAGGTGTTAAAGCCGCGTTGGATGCTTGCGCTAAAACCTTTGGCGGAGATACCCCACTGGCTTCGGGTAGTTGTGATGCTGATAAAGCTGTTTTGGCAGCAGTAGCTCAAGCGACAGCTAATAATTATGATGCTACTGCGCGTCCTAACAGCTATCTGGCTAGCATTGCGCTTGCAAGTGGCAACACCATTGTCGCAACCGCCGGCGGCCCATCATTTCCTAATGGCGAAACTTATATGCTTGTGGGTACCTTTTTCGATGGTGCGATATCTTGGACACCTGATCCAAATTCAACTTGTCTTACTGCTGGCTATTGCTAACGCTGTAAGCCTGGTAGGGTGGGCACATGTTTTTCGTGCCCACGCGAACAATGTCGGGTACGCCCTTACTAATCTTCACAATTTCACGGTTAAATAATGCTTAGACAAACCGCCCTCGGGGAAACCTGGGGGCGGTTTTTATTGTGCTATACTTTGACGCTGTTTTTAGCGTTTCAAGTATCTGTTAAACAAACCAAAAGGTAGGTAAAAATGGCATTGGCACAGGAAGATATTGAGCAAATTCAGTGGCTAATCAAAAAAACAATGTCCGAAACGCCGGAAGCCTTAAATGCCAATGTGCGTTACGAATTG
>JAUYEP010000170.1 GCA_030689765.1 Methylovulum sp. | reverse complement strand
GAAAGCGACTAATGTTCAGCCAATGCTGGCACTGCGTGTTGTGAGGGCTAATGGTGATTGGGAAAGGTACTGGGACAATTTGTCTGCCGCAGTGGCTGCGTAGGATTTTTATGGATTCCCCACACTTTTAATCACACCCTTCGTCAGCTTTGGTGGTGGCGGACAGTTTTTTTGGTTTGCTTCAGGCTTCCGTTTTTCATTTGCAGTTTGGTTTTGGCTTCGGTTTACTCAATTGGCTTCTTTTTTTGGCAGGCTTTGTTGGGTTAAGCGGTTTGTTTCCGTTGCTCTCCAAAACTCGGTTTTAGGTTTGGCCTTGCGGGTTCCGGCGTTTACCTGAATTGCTGGCGGCAACACTGGGCTTTGTTGGCTGGCGTTTTCTGGCATCTGTTTAGTGTTGGCTTTGGTGTCGGATTGCCCGCGCACATCCGTGGCAAGGTTTTGCTTTTGTCAGGCGGTGCTCCCTGCCCGCCTTTGTGGTTGTCGGCGCTTTTGGGTTGGCGTTTTGGGCCGGGCTTGGGCTAAGGTTGCGGCTGGGGTTGTGTGCTTTTGTCCCTGCCGCTTCTGCCTGCAAGCCGGGTTGGGCTGTTCCGGTTTAGCGTTGGGTTTGGCTTTTCGGGTGGGTTCGTAACGCGTGTCGTCCGCAGGTTTGGCTTTGCAAGTTTTGTGGCCTCGGTGGCTTGCCAGTTGTCCCCAGCTTTTTCAAGTTGCCCAGTTTTAGCTCCGGCGGTAACGTCCGGTCATCGCTGGGTTTGGTGTTAGCCGCACATCAGGGCAAACCCAAGCTCTTTGGGTGGGTGGGTGATTGTTTGGCTTTGGCTGTGTTGCCCGGCCTAACAAGTCAGTCAAAGGGATTTAGGGTTTCGCCGCCCGTTGGCGGTTTTGAAGTTTTGGTTTTTATCAAGGTTCGGCGGCTTTTTTAAGTGGCAGGGGGTTAGTTGGCTTGGTTTTCCTCACCACCTGTGGCTGGTTGTTTCGGTTTTGAGGTTGGGGTTGTGACTTTCGTTTCGGGTTGGTTGACTTCCTTTGTAGGTTCTTCAGTGCGTGTTTTAAAAGTTCGGCGGAGGTAAAAACTGAGATTTTTTAGTCAAAATTTATCTTGAAACAAGGTTATTTCATCCAATTTTCCTTTGTTACATTCGGACAACCCAGTTAAATTTGGCCGATTTGTACTACATCGAGACTTTTAAAACACGCACTCAAGTGCGATTAACATCAATCTGGAATAAACAATGAAATATCAGCAAAAAAATTGGCATAATCTGCCGCCTGAAACACTGACGACAGACTTGCAGGTTGATAGCCAGCAAGGTTTAAGTGAAGAAGAGGCCCAGCAACGCCTTACACAATACGGTTTGAATCGTCTCACTCCCCAGCGCGGCAAAAGTCCTTGGCGTTTACTGTTTGAACAAGTGAATCAACCTTTGGTTTATATTTTGTTGCTTGCTGCGGCTGTCACGGGCTTTTTAGAAGAATGGGTAGACAGCAGCGTCATTTTCGGCGTGGTACTGGTCAACACCATCATCGGTTTTATTCAGGAATCCAACGCCCTGAAAGCAATTGACGCGCTCAGTCGGGTTTTAACCGTCACCTCTACCGTGTTGCGTGACGGTCAACGCCGTGCTATTCCTGCTACTGAACTGACAGTGGGTGATGTGGTTTTGTTGCAATCAGGTGATAAAGTCCCTGCCGACTTGCGCTTGTTGCAAAGCCGTGAACTGCAAATTGATGAATCTGCACTGACGGGCGAATCCGTTCCCGTAGAAAAACAGCTTGCGACTTTAAGCGAGGACACTGTATTAGCTGACCGTCATAATATGGCATATTCCTCAACATTGGTGACTTATGGTAGCGGCTTAGGGATAGTCGTAGAAGTCGGCGACCGTACTGAAATTGGACGTATCAATAGTTTGCTCAGTAGTACGATTGAGCTGGAAACGCCGCTGACGAAAAAAATAAGCCAATTCAGTCGGCTGTTGCTCTGGGTTATCTTGGCTTTAGCCGCTGTCACCTTTGCGGTCGGGGTGTGGCGCGGACAACCGTTGCTGGATATGTTTATGGCGGCGGTGGCTTTAGCGGTAGGCGCAATTCCCGAAGGTTTACCTGCCGCCTTGACGATTACCTTAGCGATTGGCGTATCACGGATGGCAAAACGCAATGCCATTATCCGTAAATTACCCGCGGTAGAAACGCTGGGCAGTACCACCGTCATCTGCTCCGACAAAACGGGAACACTGACCCAAAATCAAATGACGGTTCAGGCTCTGTACGCAGGCGGTGAATTGTTTGGCATCACAGGGAGTGGTTATACGCCCGACGGGGAAATTGGTCTGAATGGCAAAGCCGTTGCCCAGCAGGATTACCCTGCTTTAATGGAATGCCTAAAAGCAGGATTATTATGCAACGATGCCCGTTTACTCGCCGATAAAGATAACTGGCGCATTGAAGGTGACCCGACCGAAGCCGCATTGCTGGTGGCGGCGCACAAAGCAGGCTTGCATCATGCCTCCGTTAGCACTGCTCATCCGCGCCTAGATGCCATTCCGTTTGAATCACAACATCAGTTCATGGCAACCTTGCATCACAATCAAGCGGTTGATGCACGTCATGTTTATCTAAAAGGTTCGTTAGAAAGTATTTTGGCGCGTTGCGATAAAGCTTTTGATAACCTTATGCAGCCGATAGCATTAGATAAAACCCTATTGCACCAACAAGTTGCAAGCCTTGCGGCACAAGGACTGCGAGTATTAGCCTTTGCACGCGCTGATCACCATTATGATGCCGTGCGGCATGAACAGGTGAGTGAAGGATTAACCTTTCTAGGCTTGCAAGCCATGATAGACCCGCCGCGCCCAGAAGCAATCACCTCAATCGCCGCCTGTTATCGAGCGGGGATTCAAGTCAAAATGATTACGGGCGACCATCCCATCACTGCCTTAGCGATTGCCAAACAGTTGGGAATGCAGTATACCGAACGCGTGATGACGGGGGCAGAATTACAAGCAATGGATGAAACAGACTATCCGCAACTGGTAGAAACCTGCGCCGTGTATGCGCGTATCGCCCCAGAGCAAAAGCTACAACTGGTGCAAGCCTTACAAGCCAACGGTCATATCGTCGCCATGACGGGTGACGGGGTTAATGATGCGCCTGCGTTGCGGCAAGCCAATATCGGCATAGCAATGGGACAGGGCGGCACGGAAGTGGCGAAAGAAGCGGCGGCAATGGTGTTGACTGATGATATGTTCTCCACCATTGCGGCGGCAGTAGAAGAAGGGCGCGGCGTGTTTGACAATCTGGTTAAATTTATCGTCTGGACGCTGCCCACCAATGGCGGTGAAGGGCTGGTAATTAGTGCCGCCATTTTTGCCAATGTCGCGCTACCGATTACGCCTGTGCAAATTCTATGGATTAATATGTCCACAGCGGTATTGCTAGGGCTAATGCTGGCATTTGAACCCAAAGAACCTGATTTAATGTCCCGCAAACCGCGTGACCCGCAACAGCCGATTCTAAACGGTGTGCTGATTTTTCGCATTTGCTTAGTCGCGACTTTACTGTTAATGGGTGCGTTTGGCTTGTTTGAATGGGAACTGGCACGCGGCGAATCCTTAGCCGCCGCACGCACCGTAGCGGTGAATGTGTTTGTGTTCGGTGAGCTGTTCTACCTATTTAACTGCCGTTCCTTGGAACATTCGATGTTTCATGTCGGCGTATTTTCCAATTTATGGGTAATTTTTGGCGCGTTGACCATGACGCTGTTGCAATTACTGTTCACCTATTGGTCGCCCATGCAAAAACTGTTTGGTAGCGCGGCGTTTTCCCCTGACCAGTGGTGGTTGATTTTGGGCGTTGCGCTGATAATTTATCTGACAGTTGGGTTGGAAAAATTCGTGCGACGGCGGTTTTTTAAGATAACGCGATAAAAGGTGCGCTAATCATAGGATGGGCTGGTGGGGTACGAAGCCCATCAATCGAGAAATAATCGCCTAACTCAACGCTCAAGCGGAGCTGCGCAAAAAGCCGCGCAGCCCGCTTAGCTTTACGTTAGGCAATTCTTGACACAGCGGTTTTTGTACATACAATGTAACCATGATTAAGTTTGAATGGGATACAACAAAGGCTGCTAGCAATCAGAAAAAACATGGCGTTTCTTTCGAAGAAGCCAAGTCCGTTTTTTATGACGAATTTGCAATGCAATTTTATGATGATGGGCATTCGGAAGAGGAACACCGTTTCTTGATGCTTGGTTTTAGTTGTGAATCCAGAATGCTTCTTGTCTGCCACTGTGAACGCGAATCAGGCAATACGATCAGGATAATATCAGCCCGCAAAGCAACTAAACGCGAATACAGCCATTACAAAGGTAACGTGCCATGAAAGCAGAATATGATCTTTCCCAAATGAAATCACGAAAAAACCCCTACGCTTCCAAGCTTAAGAAGTCGGTTACTATCCGGCTGGGAGAGGATGTAGTCGGTTATTTCAAAGAAATGGCGGAAGGCACTGGTGTGCCCTATCAAAGTCTCATCAATTTATATCTTCGTGATTGTGTGCGTCAGCATCGGATAATTGACATTTCTTGGCAATCAAACTCAAAAGCAGTTTCGAGCCAGTAAATAGCCTTTACTTTTTTCGGCTTATTATTGTTGGCTTTGCGCTGTTTTTGTCTGTTACCGTTTGCGCCATACGGTTGTGTGGAATCATCAAATTTTCCGAGGTGGGGCAAATGTACTCACTGTCAAACCCAATAAGTCGGTCACAGGGACGCGCCGCCCGTTGGCGGTTTTGAAGTTTCGTTTTTATCAAGGTTCGGTGGCTTCGTTTAAGCTCTGTGAGCGGCGCGCCCCTTACCGTAACAGCAATTCTCATTATGACCCCAAGCTACCCTATTTCCGGCTTTGGGGGTCGGACAATTGAGTTTTTTGGGTTATGAGACCAGCCCTCCTGCATAAAATCGAGCAGATGCTCCCAGCTATCAAAGCACAAGTAAGAAGTTAATGCCTTCATATCATCGAACAAACGTCTGCGCGAAGGCCAGCAAGTCTCATTATGACAAATACACCGTCATTCCGGCATGGATG
>JAUYEP010000163.1 GCA_030689765.1 Methylovulum sp. | reverse complement strand
ATTCCGGCATCCATGCCGGAATGACGGGCAACATGAACGCCTAAAAGTCATTAATGAGAATTGCTGCTTTTGCGGGTTACGCATCGCCTTTGGCAAACCTGAGCTTATGCCTTATCCATCAAGTCCATTGATGTTAAACTAAAAATCCCATCCTTAACCCACCCATACTATACCCTTGCCGCCATTAAGCCTTTACATCCACATTCCCTGGTGCATTAAAAAATGTCCGTATTGCGACTTTAATTCACATGCGGTTAAATCCGGCGCACCAGAAGCACAATATATTGATGCCCTGTTAAGTGATTTGGCAAAAGACCTCGCCCTCTATGGCATTAACCGCCCCATCAGCAGCATTTTTATCGGTGGTGGCACGCCCAGTCTTTTTTCGCCCGAAGCTATCAATCGCTTATTGCGCGGTATCGGGCAACGCTGTCAACTTGAAAATAGCGCCGAAATTACGCTGGAAGCCAATCCAGGCACCTTTGAGAGCGGCAAGTTCGCAGAATTCAGGCAATTGGGAATTAACCGCTTATCTATTGGGATACAAAGCTTTAATGACCGCTTGTTAAAAAGGCTAGGGCGTGCCCATTGCGCTAAGGAAGCGCTTGGCGCGATAGAAATTGCCCATCAGGCAGGCTTTGAAAATTTTAATCTGGATTTGATGTTCGGCTTACCGGACGCATTGCTTGATAACAGCCAAAAAGATGTTGCAACTGCCATCAGCCTCAAACCTGCGCATATTTCTTTTTATCAGCTAACGCTAGAACCCAATACCTATTTCCATAAATATCCGCCGATATTGCCCAGTGATGACGCTGTTTTTACGATGCAAAAAGCAGCACAAACTTTACTGGTCGGGCAGGGCTATCAACAATACGAGATTTCAGCGTACTGCCAGCCGGACAGGCACTGTCGGCATAATGTCAATTACTGGCAATTTGGCGATTATCTGGGGATAGGTGCGGGCGCTCACGGCAAAATAACCCAGGCATTACCTGGTCATATCATCCGCACACATAAGCCCAAACATCCCGAACATTATTTAAACGATACGCACAAAAACGGTGGCGCCGATACCATTGCCATCACCGAATTGCCTTTAGAATTTGTCATGAACCATTTGCGCCTGAAACAAGGCTTCAATCCCGTTCACTACCAATCAACGACAGGGCTTGGCATCGGCACATTGGAACCTGCGTTATCAACGTGCCTGAAACAAGGGCTTATTATCCGCTCCGGCAATCACTATTGCTGCTCAGAAAAGGGTTGGGATTTTCTGGACAGTATTTTGGAAAAATTTATAAATTGATCGGGCAAACAGAATTTGTCGCCAATGAGTGACATTTTTTGTCACCGCCTTGCCCTGTCCGTCAGACCGATATATTTAGCGGCTAGCCTATGCGTTGTATTTGACTGTCCGGTTATGGCTTATGCCTTGCCAATGCTGGCAGCTATTCCGCCCGGAACCTATTAATGGCATCACTAATACACGCTTTAATCTTGGCGCACAATCTGCTTTACCGTTAAAATGCCTTCCCTTGCCTGACAATCTGACGACCCCATCATTATGCTTGATTACCAAAGAGACTTTATTAGCTACGCACTGGCGTGCGGCGTACTGAAATTTGGCGAGTTCCTGTTAAAGTCAGGTCGGGCCAGCCCGTATTTCTTCAATACCGGGCTGTTCAATACCGGCGCCCAACTGGGAAAGTTGGGGCAATTTTATGCGCAAGCTTTGATGCAATCCACCATTAAACCCGATGTCCTTTACGGCCCCGCCTACAAAGGCATCCCATTGGTCAGCGCCACCGCTATCGCCTATGCCCAGCTAAGCGCCCAGGACATCCCTTTTGCCTTTAACCGCAAAGAAGCCAAAGATCATGGCGAAGGCGGCATCCTGGTCGGTGCGCCGTTGCAAGGCAAGGTGCTCATACTCGATGATGTCATTACCGCAGGCACATCAGCCAGAGAATCCATTGCTATCATAAAAAATGCCGGTGCGACACCTGCAGGTGTTTTAATTGCTTTAGACCGGCAGGAAAAAGGGCAAAATAAACTATCCGCTGTTCAGGAAGTCAGCGATTTATTCGGCATACCTGTCATATCAATCATAACGTTAGCGCATATTGCCGACTATCTGACGGATATTGCCGATGGGCAAACCGGTGTGATCAAAGAATATCAGAGCCTTTATGGTATCTAGGCTGCGTATGATGCCCCGCCTGTAAATTAAAGATTTTTAAAACCAACCCTTGTTAAGATATGGACTACAATTGTTGAAAATATTTTTTTTGTGATGCCCTCGACTTAACTTTCAAATCGTGTTTTATACAAAAGGCTTACCATGAGGAATCTGGAATTTAAAGAGAAAATGCACGAATATTCGTTATGGCGTGCAAATCTGATACAGTCCATTCAAATGTATCAGCAATGGCTTATCCGCTATGGCCTGGAAAATGCCCATAGCACTAACACAATCTTAAATATCCTTACCAGCCTGCAAAAAGACCGCATTACACTGGCTTTTGTCGCTGAGTTTTCGCGTGGCAAAACTGAACTCATTAATGCCATGTTTTTTGCAGAGTCAGGCGTCAGATTGCTTCCCTCCTCACCGGGCCGCACCACCATGTCGCCCACAGAAATATTTTATGACGAAGAAGGCGGCAGTTATATCCGCTTACTGAATATCGAAAGCCGTCTTGAAGATGTTTCACTGGCTGAATTAAAACAAATACCAGAAAGATGGATTCAGTTTGATCTCGACTGCGACTCGCCGGTACAAATGCAAGGCGTATTCAGGGAGCTGGTTGCAACCAAAAAAGTTGATCGGGAACTCGCAGACAAACTCGGCTTATGGAATGAAAGCGAAGCGGCAGCACAAGGCACCGTCCAATCTGATCAAGTGGAAATACCCTGCTGGCGTCATGCCCTGATTAGTTTCCCGCATCCTTTGCTAAAAGAAGGCTTATCAATCATCGACACGCCAGGCCTGAATGCGCTAGGCACCGAGCCGGAACTAACCTTGAACATGTTGCCTAGCGCACAAGCCATAATTTTTATGCTTGCCGCAGATACCGGGGTCACTAAAAGCGACCTTGAAATATGGCTGACTTATATCAACCGTGTGCGTAGCGGCAAGACGCAAGGCCTGGCCGTGGTCATGAATAAAATTGATGCCATGTGGGATGATCTTGCCGGAAACAATAATTATGAGGCGTCTATCCAATCGCAAATTAATGCCTCGGCGGCTATTTTAAAAATAAACGAAAATACGATATTTCCCGTTTCCGCCAAACAGGCCCTGCTGGCAAAAGTTAAATCCGATGAGAAATTGCTTGAAAAAAGCCGGTTGCCACAATTGGAAAACTATCTTGCCAGCGATATATTAAAGCAAAAACGGACCATCATGATGGGGACTATCGTCCGTGACCTCGGCTTCCTGATTAATGAATCGTATAATTTAACAAATGCTTCATTATCACATGCTTCGGAACAACTCGAAGAATTCAGAAATGTTGATTTTCAAAATCAGACCATGACTGGCAAATTGATGGCCGAAAGCCGTGACAAACAAAGCAGTTATATGGCGAATGTTGAAAATTTCCAGTCCAGTCGCCGGGTTTTCATTGTGCAGGCAAAAATGCTGATCGATTCATTCTCCGAAGAAAAAGTCAATGCCATTATCATGCAGAATAAACAGGAAATTACGAAGAGCCTGACGACGTATGGCATGAAACAAAACATCCGTAAACTGTTCGACGAGTTACGTGATTTGTTACAGGACTCCATTGATATCACCAATGAAACGCGCCGTCTGGTAAAAGCAATACACAAAAAATTCCATGATGAATACGGCTTTAAAGAAATTGAACCCCAGCTCTTCTCAGTCAAACAATATCAAATTGAATTGGAACAGGTTTTTGAAGAAGGCGAGGCGTTCCGCTCCAGTGCAAAAGTTACCATGACTGAACAACATATCGTTGTGGACAAGCTCTACAGCACACTGGTTGCAAAAGCAAAAAACATTCTAAAACAAGCGCATGCGGATGCAATAACGTGGAGTAACGGCGCATTGACACCGTTAATGTTGCAAATTAAAGATCATAAAAAACAAATTGAAGGGCGTTTACAAATGCTCCGAAAAATCAACGATTCCAAAGGATCGGTTGCCGAAAACATTGCCGCTATTGAAGCCGGATTGGTGCCATTAAAGCAGCAAAGGGAAGAGCTCATTGTAATGATGAAAGCAATGCAGCTGGATAATTTTGTTCAGTCCCCGCCTGAAAACTGATTATCATCTTGACGTAAAAACAGACATTGCATTTTATTTTCAAAGTTCAATCTGTGTTTTAAGCGTATCTTTTTATAATCTAAATATTACCGGCTTGCACAAACTATGTGTGCTTGAATCCGCAAAAAAGACTAGGTTTTCTAAAAAACCAAAGGAACAGTTAAATGAAATTTACATTGGCCACCTGTGTCAGAAACGAAGGCCCTTACTTGCTTGAGTGGGTCGCCCATTACAAGCTGCTGGGTTTTGACCGTATTGTCATTTTTTCCAACGATAATGATGATGGCTCAGATGAATTGCTTGCAGCAATGCAAAAAGAGCAGTTGATAGAATGGCGTCCACGAACGCTGGCATCAGGAGAAAGCCCCCAGGCAAGCGCTTTTAATGCCTATTCTTTAGAGTTATTAGCCGATCCTGCCGAACATGGCGGTTATTTGACTTGGCTAGATTGTGATGAATACCTTGTGTTAAAAAAACACGCCACTATAAGTGAACTACTTAACTATCATGCGCTTCCAGATAGCCTTTATATCAATTGGAAGCACTTTGGTTCTGGCGGTGTAAATGAGTTCAACACAGACTTGACAATTTCAAGATTTGTCGCATGTGATTCATTAACAAAACACAATAGGCAATGCAAATGTATTGCACGCATCGACCCGACTCTCTATTCAAAGATTACAAATCACAGGCCCGTGCCGCTTAAACCCAATTATTGGGGGAAAGTGATTTATGCGGCACAAGATGAAAATGGAATTGCCGTTGCCAAACCTTATGTTTATGGGAGCAACTTGAAGAAAAGCCAAGATGCACCGATATTTTATGAGATTTGTCAGTTAAATCATTACGCCGTGAAATCCAAAGAAGAGTATTTATGGAAAACTGCCCGTGGAAATGGCATGAAGGCTTTAGATTCGGCAACAACACATTTTTTAAATTCGTATTTTGACGACCATGATTTAAATAATGAGTCAGATTCCTTGGCATCTGACAAATATGCCGCTTCAATTAAAAGCTGCATTGCCTCAATGCCGACAACTTTACAGGAATTGAACAGTAACGTAATTGATGCCGCAATAAGGTCTTATCGCACCAAATACAACACCAATGGGCTTCAAAAACATAATCTTATTTCTCCCGTTACCCCCCCTGTTGAAATAAAATCCAAGAAGTTTAATCCATATTGGCTAAGTCCAGAACTCCAGCGGCGGGCATTTCGCGGGTATTCAAATGAAATGTTAATAAAACGTTTAGCCTATGCGACTTTTGTAGGTGACCGTTCGAATTACGTATTTGTAGAAACCCCCAAAGCGGCATGCAGCTCGTTAAAGTGGGTACTGGCGGATTTGGAGATGCGGCAAGTTACCCCAAGACAGATGGGTAATGAAAGTGTTGCTTCAATGGTCATTCATGACCGGGGAAGCCATAACATCAAAAACATAATGCAACAAAGCGAAGCTGAACGGACGCGTTTGCTGACCAGCAATAACGTAGTACGTTTTTGTGTTGTCAGAAACCCCTATGCACGCATTGTTTCGGCTTGGGCAGACAAAATTAGACAAAAGGAACCTGGATTTAAAAGGTTTTGGCAGATAGTGGCCAAACATTGCAACAGCGACCCGCAGCAATTCCCGAGTTTCCCCCAGTTTGTCAACTGGGTCGTAGAAACCCAAAAGCCTGATGCCTGCAACCCTCACTGGCGGCCTATGGCTTATTTATTATTGCCGGAACTATTCAATTATACCCATGTGCTTCACACTGAAAATCTTGCGGTCGAACTACAATCTGTCTTGGATCGGATTGCACCTAAGCGGAATGCAATGGCTTTGCTTAAAAAACATATTACAAATGAATCTTTGCCTGTGGATTGGCAAACATGTTATGACGCAGAAACCGCTAAACGCGTCTTTTCATTTTATAAGGAGGATTTCGAGTCTTATGGTTATTTAGCAGATTCATGGAAACATGTTCCCCACAATAAATTGGACGTTGATAATCCCACATTCTTAAGGGAACAATATAAGAAACTCGAGTTAGCTGCCCTTAAGTCGATTGGTGAGAGGAATGATGTGATATTTGAGCTGGCTCAAAAAATAAAGTCTGATAAAAAAAACCAATCGGTTGCTCCGCCAAAAGTGCTTGTATTGGGCGATTCCCATGTCAAGGTATTCGACCATCCTGAGTGGAAAAAAAAGACACCCGAGGTGCAATGGGAGGTCGTTTCTGTAATCGGATCAACACTGTCTGGACTAACAAACCCAAACAGTAAAACCCAAGCAGGAAAACAGTTTAAACAAGCCCTGTCACAGCATAGCGCGAAAGTGGTTATTCTTTGTTTAGGCGAAGTGGATACCGGTTTTGTCATTTGGTATGGCGCTGAAAAAAATGAAATTACAGTAGAACAAGCGGCTAACCGCGCCGTCGAAAATTATTGTAGTTTGATCGAAGAAGCTAATCAAAAAGCCAAGGCTCTAGTCATTAGCACGCCGTTACCTACGCTTACGGACAATAATACTGAGGGCGCCATTGCAAAAGCCCGTGCTGAAATCCATGCCACCCAACGCCAACGTACTGAGCTAACCTGTTGGTTTAATAAAGAAATAGAGCAATGGTGCAATGCTAAAGGCATTAGCTACATTAATCTTGATAGCTTATCAAAAGGAACAGATGGATTGGTGGGCCATTTGCTGCTACACAATAACCCCAAAAACCATCACTACAACCCTGCACAACACCGTAACCTATTGTTTAAAAATGCTTTTCCTACAGTATTAAAACTGGCTTTAGCGTAGTTATTTATTTTTTGGACATCCCTATACTGTGAGCAAAATTGTATGAAGCTTGTAACTAACAGCCCTAATTTACGCTATCTGCTCTTAGGCGTTTTGCTCTATAGCTATGGTGGCGCAACTAAATCTCTGGAGCTTCCCCAGACTTTTCCGATTGCAATGACGTTTCGGGCTTTTGATAACATGAAGGTTGGCACCGAAGCGTTCAATAAACGGTTAGAAGAGCAAGAGCCTTTTAGCTGGATTCATGCGCCAGGGTTTGGAGATAAGGCTAAAAGTATCCATGCAAGATGGCCAAAGAAAATAACCACCCTACAGTATGGATATGGCGGCATTACAGGCGATTATTTCTCAAAAGTGTGGCCTGGACATTTATTATATAAAACGGGCAGTGTAATTAATCGGGACATTAATCCTCAAGATAAAATAATCCAGATTCAGGATTACAAGCGAATAGCGCCGAATAATAAAAGAGTTAAACTAATCAATAAGTTTTTTCCGTTTTCCCTCATTATTTACGCCCTTGATAGTGCAGGAAAACCAGACTGGTCCCAATCAGAACATATTATTGTTGATAGCCTTGAAGGCGGGAAATTAATCGTCCAACGAGGCCAATGGGGCAGCAAGCCTTTATCTTTTAAAGCGGGCAAAGCTGTTGTGGCTGCGCACATGATGTTTTGGACCAAACAGTGGCAATTAAATTTCAGCTTACACAGCCCAAGAGGTGGTATTGGTAATTTAACCGCACAAGAATGGTTTTCCAGGGAAATGGCTAAAAAAATTCAAGAAGCAAATGCTGATGGCATTGAATTTGATGTTGGCCGATGGACATGGGGAAAACCTGAAAATAACCCAATGGATATCGACAACAACCTTGCTGCGGATTATGGTTATATTGATGGTGTCAATAGTTTTGGATTAGGTGGGCAAGTATTTTTTCGCGAGCTGCGGAAGTTGCTTGGCCCCGATAAAATTATTCAAGCCGATAGTAACGGTGCGATGTTTGGCGTGCGGGGTTGGCATTATCTTAATGGGATTCAATTAGAGTCATTCCCTAGTAACAATGACTTTAATCGCTTTTCTGAAGCCTTCCTGCATTTACGTCTGTGGGCAGACAACGCTGAAGCATCGCCTCGTGCGAGCTATCCTTTTACCAAAACACCAACCACGGTTTTTGCCAATGACCGTCTTCCAAAAGGTGAAAAAACCGATTTTCGTTTTCGGATAGGTCTTGCAAGTGCTTGTTTGACTGGTATGCCCCATCCTTTTGCAAGCCTATACGATATTAGTTTTGATCCAGAAAATCCTAAAAAACAACAAAAAAAAGAAACTGGACAAATGGGTGTATTTAAATGGGACGAATATCACGGTGGGGATTTAAATAACTGGCATTGGCTAGGCCGGCCTTCGGGTTTATTAACACAGGATTTAACTGGTTTAAATAAAGCCGATTTGTTAGCCGGAGCGACTTGGCAGTGGTCGGTCAATAGTGGGATTATTGCTGAACATTCAGTGATGAAGGGATTATTTTCTGCTAACGTTAAAAAAATCCCTTCAGGGACACTTCCGGAAAACGCCTGGAATGCTACACATCTTGAAGTTAAAGGTGCTGGATTACGTAATTTAGTTCCAGGACATGAGTACACACTGGAATTTGACGCAAGAGGTGATGACAATTGGCACTATGCGGGACAGACTTTTGACCGTTTGCCAAGAATGGTTGCTATCAACGGTGCTATTGCCGCTAACAGCGATAAGCCTATGTCTGTGCTTGTCGATTCCAGTTGGCGTACTTACCGAATAAGTTTTATTGCTAATGCTTCCCACGCGCCAACACCGATATTCGGCGTAGCCGAACAAGTTGGCAAAACCGAAATACGCAATATAAAACTTTATGCCGGTGGCGCTGAACGGTGGTCCCGCGAGTTCGAAAATGGTTTGGTATTGCTTAATATGACTAGCGATCCCTGGCGGGCCACCGTCCGCAAAGGTTATTACAACCGTTTGAAAGGCCCGCAAGCGCCGGAGATCAATAACGGTCAGCCTGTTGAAAACGAAGTGATAATCCCGGCCCGCGATGCGCTGTTTCTGATAAAACGTTGATAGTGAATACACAACGGTCAACTAATGCCCCAACCCAAACATGCTTTCAAACCATTGGATGCAAAATTCCTTAACGGCAAGGCAGGAATATTAGCCATCTAACCGAATCATCAGAAGACCATCTTAAAAGCATGCCTAAAGTCCCCGTATTATTAGTGGAGCATCTGTAAGTTTAAGTGAAAGATACAATAATAGGCTGTTATTTCAATCTAATTTGTTTATTTTTTACTTGCCTTGCCGCTATTTATCGGGCAATATATTGCCCAACATAATAAAAAAGGGCCCTCCATGCATTTTCGAATCCGCAAGAATGTCGTTCAACTGATCAGAACGGCATACGATGACAGCAAGAAAAAAGGCATCAACTCAATAATCGGCACCGTCCAATTATCAAAGCCAAGCCTTTCAGATAATCTGCGTATGCAACTGACTGCTGAAGAAATTTGTGCATTCGAAATATGGATTAATACCCAGCACCGGACCAGCATGCTTCGGGAGGAAATGGCTGCAATGACATTAGCCGAAACGATGGCTCTCGCTGAAAAGTGGTTCGAACGGAACAGTGGTTCGAGTGCTACGCACACAGTAGTACGGGATATTGTTTTCCACTGGCAATCATTACGGAAGGTACTTGCACAAAAAGGCCTGCTAGAGTAAATATAATGCCAGTGGTTATAGTAGTGGTAAAAAGAGTATTTTAGTAAACAACTTAAAGAGATTTTTAAAATGAAGCCAATTGAAATTGTAGAACTTATTAAACAAGCAAACCCTGATTTATTAGGCAAAACGCCAAATCAAAAAGCGGCAAAAATTATTTCAGCAGCATTATCCGTGCTTAGTAAGCAATTGATTGAAACAACTGTAGGCATCGTTAAAGTACCGGGATTAGGCGCATTTGCCGTTAAACAAGTCGAACGCGAAAAAGACGGCGAAAAAAAGACGGTCAAAAGAATCGCGTTCCGTACACCAAAAGCTAAAGTAAAAAAAGCCGA
>JAUYEP010000146.1 GCA_030689765.1 Methylovulum sp. | reverse complement strand
AAAACCAGCTACATTGGGTGCTGGACATGTCGTTCGGTGAAGACCAAAGCCGCATACGCAAAGACAATGCCCCGGCGAATGTCGCCATTATCCGCCATGCGGCCTTGAACATGATCAGGCAAATCCCAAAGAAACGCATGAGTGTCAAACGGATGCGCAAGGCTGCCGGTTGGGATGGCTCGCTTTTAACCGAGGTTTTGGCTCAGGTATTTTAATGAGGTGGCCCTGGGGGCGGCAGCATTTACGGTTGATATGAGCGATAATTTTGTTATTGTCGATACCGCTTCAAATCGATTGTTAAAATATAGTTCAGCTTGTCAGTTTATGGGTGCTGTCACGTTGCCAAAAAATCTTGTTGGCGCTACTGACATAGAAGTTTTGAATGGATATTGGGTACTAGACTCATCGGCACAAATTCCTACCATTTGGCATCTAACATACGATGGTAAGGAATTGGAAAAATTTTCAAGTCCTGTCAAATTAGAAGACGGGTTAAGTGGGATTTTTATTGATCAAAATGGTGAAATAGCTGTCGAGGGGAATGGGTTCACTAAACTACTTCAGTTACTCCCCCCATTCCAAACAGAAACAGAAATACAAAAACAAAAACAAATTAACTACGGTACAAAAATTGTCAATGACCAAAAAGGCGGGAACGGAATAGTTCAGTTTGATGGCAATAATATTGAATTAAACACAGACCAAAAACTGATAGGACTGAAAATTTTAAAGGTTACAAATGATAAACGATTTTTTGTTGCTGTTGATGAGGAACAATCAACTCATGTGGACGAAACAATCCGCCAATACAGTCACGACGGCACTATTGTAGGAGTGGCTAGGATACCCGCTCAAACAAGAATTTATTTGGGTTGATCATAGGTTATTTGTCGATCACCACGACGATGTTTATCTGATGCTTACATGGCCTCAATCCGTAGAAATTAGAAAACTGATTTTTAAACCAAGCTTAATGCCATACGAGAATTCAACAGCCCCTATGTTGAACGACAATAGTTTACAGAACAACTATCTTGGGACAAATGCTTCAAAAACACAAAGCTGTAAGATTTTTAGACCGAAAATCATAAAAAACGCAAAAAAGTACATTAATAATTCAACCAACTTAAATGACGTTAATATTAATGGCGCATGTGCCGGACGGGGAAAACCAAGGTATATCTCGACAGTCGGCAATTACGCTTCCATGCCTTACGACTGGGGCGGGTTTTCATCAGTCGCGCAGTTTAATAGTGATATGGTATCCGGTTACCAAGCCGGAGATATCGATACAAAAAATCCGGCAATAAAACCTGTTGGAGTTGAAAGTTGTTCTAAAGGAATCGATTGCTCTGGTTTTATATCACGGGCGTGGGGACTACCGGCAAAACAGGGTACAGCCACGTTAACGACTATTGCTTACCAGGTTGGCAATATTGGATCAATAGATAGCTTAAGGATTGGCGATATTTTGAATAAAAATGCCAAGCATGTCATGCTTTTTAACGGTAAAAATACAGACGGCTCCGCTAAGATTTATGAAGCGACTACGGATCAACAATTGGATAGAGTGACATTTCATCAAAGAACGCTAAGCTATATTAAGACAGCAGCATATACACCACTACGCTACAACAATGTCTGTGACTACACAGATGGGCAGATTGGATGTTATGGAAAAAGCGCGGCGTTATTTTTCGATAACATGCCCTTAAATTTTGCTGGAGGTACGTTTTCAAAAAAAGCAAATGGATATAACTATAATGGCACTGCTCTATATTTTAACGTGGACGGCAGCTATGACAGATCCACAAAAATTATAAGCATTGATTTAGCTGTGTACGATGACCCTGAACGCACTCAACATCGGCGCACAGACCACTGTGAAGGTACATGGGATGATAGTGATAGCAGCAATGTTTTTCAAGCTGCTTGCCAATTAGTGCAAGACACGCACGCAGGCTGTCCAGTTATTTGGTTAAACATGAAGATCGATGAAATGGGAACGATCCCTAATCCTGCCAGCCCCAGCCAATCGCAGACGAAAAGTAGCATAAAGAAAATTAATGCCACTGATACACTTTAGAAGGGCTGTGATTCAAAGCCTGGTAGATACTCTGTTCAAAGTCAACCTAGTAAATAGAGGACAGACCACGGTTTTTTTATCCCCCTTTTACTTGTTAGGCGAATTAAAAATAGGATAAACATATGCCTGAAATAAGTCGTTTTCTTGGAATAGTGATTCGAATGTACCTTCGTGAACACTATCCAGCACATTTTCATGCGGAATATGGAGAATATGAAATCACTGTAGATATTGAAACAGGTATTGTGACTGGCAGGTTTCCAAGAAGAGCACTAAATGCCGTCCTTGACTGGTATGTTTTGCACCAAGATGAACTCATGGTCAACTGGGAAGCGGCAATGAATAGAAAACCATTATCAAAAATCGAACCATTGGAATAACTAAATATGTTTATACACGTTGAAAAAGCAAAATATATCAATGACTATAAGGTATGGTTATTGTTCAATGATGGAGCGGCAGGCGAGATAGATTTGTCATCTGAATTGCACGGAGAAATATTTGAGCCACTAAAGGATGTATCATTTTTTAAGTCTTTTACGCTGGAAGGCCACACATTGTCGTGGCGCAATGGTGCTGATTTCGCTCCTGAATTTTTACATGAGCACATCGCCTAACAAAACGCTCAACCGGAGCGCGGCCATTTGGCGCTTTGTTTATTTTCGGGCTTCCGTGGGCCGCGCCCGGTTAGCTCTACGTTAGGCGTTCAGAGGTGTGGGTTTCAGCTTTTGGTTTGCCTTCGTCAGCTTAGGTGGTTGCGGGCAGTTTTTTGGTTTGTTTCGGGCTTCCGTTACAAGCTTGCTGCTTGGGTGTGTTTTTTGCGGGCATCGGCTAGTTCGGTGGTGTCGCACAGTCGGATGCGTTTGCGTCATGCGCGGGGGGAACTTGGGTTGCGATTTTGTGGCTGGGGTTTGCCGCGCATGACGCAAGCCGCGAGTCCGGTGTTTAGTTAGCATCCCGTGCTTGATTTAGCTTTTTTATCTGCGTCGATTTAAGCTTCGGTGCGTTACCCTGCCTAACATGGCGGTCAAAGGGATTTAGGGTTTCGCCGACCTGGTGCGGTTTTGAAGGTTGGTTGTTTATCAAGCTTTGGGGCTTTGTTAATCTTCTGTGATCGGCGCGCCCATTACCTTTACGTTAGGCTTTCTTTGGTAAAGGTTGTCGGTTTCGGTTTGTCTTCGTCAGCTTCGGTGGTGGCGGACAGTTTTTTGGTTTGCTTCGGGCTTCCGTTTCAAGCCCGCTGCTTGGGCATAAGTATCTACACAAGTTTCCAAAAGAAATGGCATGATGGGTAATGATTTTAAAAAACACTGGCGGGAGTCGACCCGCGCCTCATCAAGCGCCATCAGCAACTTGTGCTTGAACATATGAATTCAAGCGAACCGTTGAGCGCGGGGCTGAAAGCCTTGCCTGACAAAACCGGCAGCTTCGCCAGTACGCAGGCGGCTTGGCGGTTCTATGCGAACGAGTCGGTCAGCCTGTCGATACTTCAGGAGCCACTCACGGCAGCGGCACATGAGGGCATCGAAAAGCATTGCGACCAGTACGCCTTATGTGTGCATGACTGGTCACGGCTAAACTATAAACACCTGAACAAAACCGACACTTACGCCATCACGCACGAGACCGATGTGGGCTACGACCTGCAATCCAGCCTGGTCGTCAGCGACCAGACCGGGTTGCCGCTGGCACCGGTGGCGCAACGGCTGGTCAGCGCCGACGGCAGCTACGCCACCTATGGCGATCCGGCATCCCCGTCGCTCGCCAAACACCATCTGGAGGAAGTGAGCGATTGCATCCGGCACTTGGATGGCCAAGGCTTTCCCAAGCCCTTGGTGCATCTGATTGACCGCGAAGGCGATTCGGTCGGCCACATCCGCCGTTGGGATGCGGCGGGCAGCCGCTGGCTGGTCAGGGCAAAAGACAATCCCACCGTCGATTACGCGGGCGAACCCATGGCCTGTAAAGCGGTGGCAGCCGATCTGGCCTTCTGCAAGACCCGGCAAATCCAATATCATGGTAAAACCCATTGGCAGTGGGTGGCGGAAACCGTGGTGGCCTTGAGCCGCCCTGCCAAACCCAGCCAAAAGAAAGGCAAACAACCCGCTGTCCCTGGCATTCCCGTGGCGGCAAGGCTGGTGGTCAGCCGCATCCTAGCCGAAGACGGCAAGGTGTTGGCGCAATGGCTGTTGTTGACCAACGTGGCGGACGTGGATGCCGCCACCCTTGCCCTCTGGTACTACTGGCGCTGGCAAATCGAATGCTTTTTCAAGCTCGTCAAATCGGCGGGCCACCAGCTCGAAGCGTGGCAGCAGGAATCCGCCTTGGCTATCGCCAAACGCCTGCTCGTCGTGAGTCAGGCTTGTGTCACGGTCTGGGAAATCGCCGCCGACAACAGCCCAGAAGCCGCCGAATTGCGGATATTTCTCATCAAACTCAGTGGCAGGCAAATGCGCCACAGACAGGCGTTCAGCAATCCCGCATTGTTGGCGGGCTTATGGGTTTTCCTGGCCATGTCTAATATCATGGACAGCTACTCCCAAGAGGAACTGGACACTTTAAAGGCAACCGCCCAACAATTTTTGGGAAATGTTGTGTAGATACTTATGCTGCTTGGGTGTGTTTTTTGTGGGCATCGGCTAGTTCGGTGGTGTTGCACAGTCGGATGCGTTTGCGTCCTGCGCGGGGGGAAGTTGGGTTGCAATTATGTGCCTTGGGTTTGCCGCGCAGGCCGCAAGCCGCGAGTCCGCTGTTTGGTTAGCATCCCGCGCTTGATTTAGCTTTTTTGTCCGTGTCGGTTTGAGTTTCGGTGCGTTATTCTGCCTAACATGTCGATCAAAGGGACGTGCC
>JAUYEP010000143.1 GCA_030689765.1 Methylovulum sp. | reverse complement strand
TTCCCAAGCTGGAGCTTGGGAACGAGCCAAACGGGCCAAATATTCCAGAGGTTTTAATGTCTTTTCAACAACTCGGTTTAACCGAAGCATTGCTTACTGCCGTAGCCGAACAAGGTTACACCACTCCCACACCCGTCCAGAAAAACACCATTCCGTTAATTCTTGAAGGTAAAGATATTTTGGCCGGGGCACAAACCGGAACTGGCAAGACCGCCAGTTTTACTTTACCTTTACTGCAACGTCTTGCTGAAAATATCGATTTGCACCAAAAACCGCGACGGGTCAGGGCGCTGATCTTAACGCCAACGCGGGAATTGACGATGCAAGTGTATGAAAGCGTAAAAACTTACGGTAAATATCTTCCTTTGCAGACAGAAGCGGTAGTCGGTGGCGCAAGCATCAGCCTACAAACACGCAACTTGCGCCGGGGCTGCGATATTGTGGTGGCGACACCGGGGCGCTTGATGGATCACGTCCAGCAACGGAATATCAATTTATCCTCAATAGAAATACTGGTGCTTGATGAAGCGGACCGTATGCTCGATATGGGCTTTCTGCCCGATATTCGGCGCATCATGGCACTGCTTCCCAAGGGTCGGCAAAGTCTGCTATTTTCTGCGACAGTCGCCAATGCGGTAAAAACATTGGCGGCACAATTGCTCAATAATCCGGTCGAGGTTGATGTTGCCAAGCAAAATGCCACGGCTGACAATGTTACAGAACAGATTTACGCAATAGGTCGGGAGTATAAACGCGAATTGCTGTCTTATTTGATTGGCAGTAATAACTGGAAACAGGTACTCGTGTTTGTGCGCACCAAACATGGTGCAGACCGTTTGGAGCAGCAGTTAATTATCGATGGTATCCGCACGGCGGCCTTGCATGGCGACAAAACCCAAGGCGCACGCAACAAGGCACTAGAGGCATTTAAAGACGGCAAAGTGGCGGTGCTGGTTGCCACTGACGTTGCCGCGCGTGGTCTGGATATTGATGATTTGCCGCATGGTGTTAATTTTGATTTACCACACGTACCGGAGGATTATATTCATCGCATAGGCCGTACCGGACGCGCAGGCGCTTCTGGTGTCGCGTTATCGCTGGTTTGTCCTGAAGAGGCTTATGCGTTGTCAGAAATTGAAAAATTATTAAAACGGCAAATTCCGCGCGTTGCTGATACGGGCTATGAACCTGTTTCGTTAAAAGTGATGGATGCGCCTAAAAAGCACATACCCAATAAAAATACCGGTAAAAAAGATTTGCGGCACAGTAAAAAACCGGCGTCCCGCAAAGCCAAAGCAGCGCAGGGTGAACCACGCAAGCCGCAACGTGAACAGCGCAGGGGAAAAAAGTAGTCATGTGTATGACATATTCTACTGTAAGGATTTAACGTAAACGTTCACCTCCCCCTTTAAAAAAGGGGGAGAGCTTGCGAGGGGGCAGAGGGGGATTTATCTAATCAAATCTCCCCTAACCCCTCTTTTCTAAAGAGGGGGGGACTGAACGCTTACGATTTAACTATAATTAAAACATAGACCATTCAACTAGGGGGAGTAACCATGTCATTGTTATCATCGTTTACGAAACGGTCCAAACTCACGTCAACCATTAAACAAGCGGCGCAAGCGCGTAAAAGCGAAGGCAGTGCCGCTGATAACCTGTTCAAAGGCGCTTATCAAGGCTACGCACAATTGCTGCTTGATGATCCGCTACGCGCGGATGCCCTCTATAACTGGGGATTTGCGTTATTACATCAGGCGAAAACCAAAACTGGCACTGACGCCGCAAAAATTTATCAGGATGCCATCAATAAATTTGCATTTTGCATGTTGATTAATCCTAATTATTTGGGTGCTGCGATGGACGGTGGTGTTGCCTATATGGATTTGGCAAGGCTCAATCAGATGCCGTCTGATGATGAATTATATGATTTGGCAAAAAAGCAGTTTGAAATGGCCAATGCGATTCATAAAGGCACGGCCTCTTATAATTTGGCTTGCATTTATGCGTTGCGCGGTGAACAGGATGCCTGCCTGGATGCGTTGGAAAATTCCCGTGATAACGGAAGTCTGCCGGTGCTTGCCGACATATTGGCTGATCCTGATTTAAGCCGCGTTAAAGAACAACAATGGTTTATTGATTTTATTGATGCTTTAGGTAAAAAAGCTGAAGTAGCCGATGACCAGGTTGTTGTTAATGATACTGAAATTACGGTTGAAGACTCGGCGGCAGATGCAACTGAAGAAATACCTGCCCGGAAATAAGCTCTGCGACCGTGCAGCAACCTGCAATTTGTACCCTCGGTGGATGCCATGACTGCCAGTCCTTTGAGGACTGGCAGTCATCATGTTGCCGAAATTATTCCGTACCTATTCCATCTTGTGCATAACATGCTGCCAGTAAAGCCTGCATTTTTGCAAGTCCGAGGCAGCGCGTTAAGCCGATATTGCGTTGCGGGATGGTTTCAGGTTGCGGATAGGCCCTTATTGCCTGCTCAAGGCTGGCTTCCCGTAACAGATGCAACATAGGATAGGGTGACCGGTTTGTATAATTGGCAGCGTCATCCAGCGTTGCCCCATCAAAACAGTAATCGGGATGAAAGCTGGCTAGCTGATAAATGCCCTCATAACCTTGGTCTAGCAGTAGCGATTGGGCAAGTTCAAGAAAATCCAGATAATCGTCAAACGCTGTAAACGCATCGGCATAAATAAGTAACGTGGTTTCTATGCCGCCATCACTATCCAACCGGTCACATTCCTCAATCAGCCTCAGCAAACAGCTTTCAAACCCTACGTCGTGGCAGACTGTAAAACGGATACTTCCGCGATCCAGTTCACGTTTTGCGAAGGGGCAGATTTCATGTCCAATGACCACGGTTTTTAACCATGCCAAAGTTGTGCGGGTAAACGGCTCTTGTTTGTTGTTGGGCATGAATGTGACTGGTTTAGGGTAGTAACAGAAGACTTGCTGAATATTGGGTGTCGTAAAAATAAATGGCTGTTATCAAAATTGTTAGCCGTTAAACGGGCTGGACAGTAGACAAGGGAGGATAGGGTAGGAAACGCCTGGGTTTGTTAAAAATAACCGTTGGATTATTGCCCAGAACAGCCGTTGAGTTGATGGCAGCCCGCACCTTTGCGCCACCGTCAACCCAATCCGCTGAAACCGTGCTTATTTTGAAGTTTGTGAAGATTCAGCAGTTGCCGGTTTGTCCGGGCCTTTGCCAGAATCGCAGGCGCTGAGTGTTGCAGCAACAATGACTAACATAAATAAATAGCTAACAGTTTTCATAGACTTGTCTCTCTGAGTTTAAAATGCCCGCTTCCAAAACCGGAAGAAAGCTAAATTACCCTTATCAGGGTAGGGTTCATTATTGCATGATTAGCCCCACAGCAGTTGATAATAAATCAGCTGGTCTCTAAAAAACACATCACTTGCGCAACAAACTCGGCAGGTTGTTGGACGTGCAGCCAATGTCCGGCATCGGCAATAAAATGGAGTGTCGCGTCAGGAAATAACGCCCGGACATCTTCGCCTTTAACATAACCGGAATTTGCGCCACCAATAAACAGCGCTTTGCCACAGAACGGCATTAAATGGTTAGTATCTGGAAACGCCGCAATATCCGGTGCAGTCTGCCGGAAAATATCCAGATCAATCCGCCAGTGGTAAGCACTGTCTTTAAGGATAAGGTTTTGCAATAAAAATTGGCGATAATTTAATTCGGGAATGGCATTGGCAAGTTGAATATCAGCTTGTTTGCGGTTGCTGATTTCTGCCAACGGCAGCGCGGTTAGCGCACTAATCAGGTTGTCGAAGGTATGCTGGTAACTGACCGGCGCAATATCGGCAACAATCAGCTTATTGAGCCGGTTAGGATGATTTAGCGCAAACCACATTGCCAGTTTGCCGCCCATGCTGTGTCCCAGCAAGCTCACCGTTGCAAAACCTTGTTGATCAAGGCCATGTTGGTTAATAAAACGTAACAAATCGGCAGCCATCGCTGGATAATCCATGACGGGATGATGCGGTGACGCGCCGTGGTTTCGCATATCTGGGACATAAACATGGTGATTGACCGCCAGTTTTTGTGCAACTTGCCGCCAGTTACGCGACGATGCAAAAAAACCATGCAGGATAATCAGCGGTGCGTTGTTTGGCCCGCCAAATTCTTCAAATGCCAGGCTGACCGCACTCATCATGCAAACGCGAACAATGCGCCCATCAAACCGCCGAAAAAGCCACCCCAAACAACCAGCCAGCCCAAGTGTTCATGAATAATCACCTGCACCATTTCCTTAACCAATTGTGGGGTCAGTTCACTCAGCCGATTATCAATGACGGTTTCAATTTTGCTGACGATATCAGTGCTGATTTTATGCGCGTCCAAACCTTGTTGCAGGGCACAACTGAATAGTTCGGAATCCACCATTTCAGCCAGTGTGACGCGCATTTTTTCGGTGAACGGCCCTTTTAACGGTATCAGGGCGTCGGTGCCGCCCATCATCAGCAACATGCTGCCGAAAGAGGATTCCATAATGGACGACACCAGCCCTTCATAAATTTTGTCATAATCGACCGCATTCAATAAAGGTTCAAGATTCAGTAGCTTACCGCCTTGTTGTTCCTCGTTTTCTATAAATTCCCCGATGTTTTTTTCGGTAAAAAACTGTTCCATCATCAATTTTTTGATGGACAGTTTAAAATCCTCAAAGCGTTCGGGTATGACGCCAGACCCGTATAAATAAGGGACTTTCTCAAACAGCATGTGAATCGCCAGCCAGTTGGTCATTGCGCCGGACAAGGCAAAAAAACCGATGGATTTGATAAGCTGCATGGAGAAAATAATACCGATAATGATGATGGCAACAGAAATAACATTGGTGGCAACGCTTTTGTTCAGTAGTTTTTTCATTGTTTCCAGGTAGACGGTCAGATATTTAAGGGAGAAAATGTAAAATTATAAATCAAGGGCGTGATAAATGGAGTCTAAAACGTTTTGGACTCCTAGCTTTCAATACTTTCACCGTAGGTAGTAGGTAGGGTGGGCAGGCGGTTTTGCCTTTATGCCCTTGGGTACACCGTTTACATTGCGGATTTATTTCGCGTGGGCACAAAAAGCATGTGCCCACCCTACCCGGCTACCAGGCTTATGAGACTGTGAAAGTATTCGACATAAAGCTGATAACCACGAAGGACACGAAGAGCACGAAGTTTTAATATATTGATATAACTGATTATTTTCTTCGTGTCCTTCGTGATCTTCGTGGTGAATAATGTATATTCACGAATACTTTCACAGTCTCTTATGCGTCAGCAATTCTCATTATGACTTTTAGGCGTTCATGTTGCCCGTCATTCCGGCATGGATGCCGGAATGACGGCGAAATTCGTCATAATGGGAATTGCTGCTTATGCGTTGGATGTAAGGTTTTTTAAAAATGCTTTTGTGTCGATAACGGGTAAAATAACCGAGTTTTTTCCACTAACTTTTAAGGCTATAAACCCTGCGCTTGGTTTTCGGGGGGGGGGGGGGGGGGGGGGGGGGGGGGGGGGGGGGGGGGGGGGGGGGGGGG
>JAUYEP010000135.1 GCA_030689765.1 Methylovulum sp. | reverse complement strand
CATCCGATTCCCCCCTTTGTAAAAGGGGGGCTAGGGGGGGATTTGATGTGCAACTGCCATTCTTAAAATCCCCCCTGCCCCCCTTCTTCAAAGGGGGGTATTTGTTGCGAGTTACCTTACTCCCTTATTTATTAATGGCCTGGCTCATAGGTGAGTAGTTACAAAAACGTGCGGCTACTTATCCGCTATTTTCAGCAACCAGCCATTTTCAGCTTCACAGTGCGGGGACTTTGCGCTGACTTTGATATTAATGCGGGCGACGGTATTAACAAGCGACTCAGGCAGTTTTCCCTTCACCAAATAATAAGGGTCTTTGAATTCTGTGGTGAGTGCAACGGGTATGGTTTTTACGGTGACAGAAATTTGCTCAGGTTTGTTGACATTTAAGGCAATAAACGAAAATCCTGCACCCGGGACAACGGTTTCCAAATGTGCGGGCAGAAACTTGGTTAAATGGGGCTTCATACAGCCGCCGCCACCTGCGCCGCCGCCACCGGTGACTGCGCCATGACCGCTGTGATGCTCGGTGGCGTCCGCAGCGCCAACGGCAAATAAGACAAAAAGTATGGGTAACATTGTTTTCATAGGTTTATCCCTCTTTAATTATTATGTGGCATCAAGGATGCGTGGGTAACGCGTTACTGCAATTATAGTCAGTGTGATGGCTAAAATCTAAGGTTAAGGTTTAAATGCAAAGCACTTATAACGGCTCAAACAACGCCGTCAAATCGTCCGCCGTCAATTTTAACGACGCTTCATTTTCACCGGCTTTATAAATGCCTTCCGCCAATGCCCGCTTTCTGTCCTGCATGGCGATAATTTTTTCTTCAACGGTATTTTCGGTGATGAGCTTGTAGACAAACACCGGTTTGTCCTGACCAATACGGTGGGCGCGGTCAGCAGCCTGGCTTTCGGCGGCCGGATTCCACCACGGGTCATAAATGATCACGGTATCGGCTTCGGTCAGGTTCAAACCGACACCACCCGCTTTTAGGCTAATCAGAAAGACATTGACTGCCCCGCTTTTAAACAAATCTATCGCTTCATCGCGTTTTTTGGTTTGGCCAGTGAGTTTGGCGTAGCCTATTTTTGCCGCCGCCAGTTCAGTTTCAATCAGCGCAATCATGCGCGTGAACTGCGAGAACACAAGGATACGGCGGCCTTCTTCCAGTTGCTCGGGCAGAATGTCCATCAGCAAATCGAGTTTGGCGGATTCTTTTACCTTTTGCGCTTCCTTCAACGGTAAGGTGCGCGGGTCGCAGCAGGTCTGCCGCAATTTAAGCAAGGCATCAAGTATCGTGATATGGCTACGCGACAGCCCTTTTTGGGCTATCGCGTCGCGGACTTTTTGTTCCATCGTCAGGCGGATGCTTTCGTATAAAGCCGCCTGCTTAGGATGCAGCGGCACGGAACGGATGATCTCGGTTTTAGGCGGCAATTCGGTGGCGACTTCCTGCTTGGTGCGGCGCAGCATAAAAGGCGCGATGCGGTTCGATAAACGCCGCCGCTGCTGATGATCGCCATGCACTTCAATCGGTGTGCGGTACTGCTTTTTAAATGCCGCGTTGTCGCCTAGAAAACCCGGCATCAGAAAATCGAATTGCGCCCACAGTTCGCCCAGATGGTTTTCCATGGGTGTCCCGGTCAGGCAGAGCCGATGCCGTGATTTTATCTGGCGCACGATTTGTGCGGCTTTGGACAGCGGATTTTTAACGGTTTGGGCTTCATCGAGAATCAGATAATAATAATCATGCTCCAGCAAGGTGTCTTCATCCCTAGGCAGCAACGGGTAAGTGGTCAATATCAAATCGTAGCCGTTGATTTTGTCGAACAACTGCTTACGTTCGGTGCCTTGCAGCGTCAGCACGTTTAACTCGGGCGTAAAGCGTTCCGTTTCCCGCCGCCAGTTACTCATCAAGCTGGTCGGCGCAATAATCAAACAAGGCGAATCCATTCGCCCGCTTTGTTTTTCCAGCAGAAGATGGCTGAGGGTTTGGATGGTTTTCCCCAGCCCCATATCGTCGGCAAGAATGCCGGCAAACTGATATTCACGCAAAAATTGCAGCCAATTAAGCCCGCGTTGCTGATAGTGGCGCAATTCCGCGTGTAAATTGGCAGGCAACGCCACATCCTGAATGCCGGAAAAATTTTTTAATTTCTGCCCGAGTTCCCTAAGCGCCTTGCCACCCGTCAATGAAAACAAGCCGTAGCTGTGCGCTTCCAAATCGGCAAGGCTGGCGACATTAAACCGCGATAATTTTAGCGTACCGTCTTTGTCCAACGAGCTGGTGTTGAACAGTTCATATAGCACACTGAGGAAGGGTTTTAGTTTATCGCTGGGCAGACTCAGATAAGTGTGGTCATGCAGCGGAATACTAAGCATATCGGGAAGATTTTCAGGATCGTAATGTTCCAGCACCGGCATGATGAGCGGCAATAACGCATAAGACTGACCGTTAATATCTATGCTAAAACGCATTTCAAACCAGTCATTCTGGTTCTCGATGATCTCGGCTTCCCAGTTTTGCGCGGTTTGAAAATTAAGCCGGAAACTGTCATCGATACCAATAATCCAGCCCTGTTTTTTGAGTTCGGGTACGCGTCCGTGCAAAAAATCCCCCCAGCGTGTAGCGCTGTCCAGGATGGATTTTTCAACAGGGCTGTAAAAAACAAATTCCTTTATGCCGACCTTTTCAGCAGGGATGTGGGCAAAGCCGAGTTCGCCCAGGGCGTAAATCGCCGTGCGTTCACTCTCAACATCGCGTTTAATGCGTAATAGTCCCTGAGGCGTTTTTACAATGCTATAGTCTTCCGGCGTTATTGCAGAAAGCAGGTGTCCGTCGTAATAAAAACCCACCGTCATAAAATGAAGGTAACGTTGTGTGTCAAGTTGTTTGCCGAATAACCAAAGCCGGGGCACAGGTGTTAGCCCCTCCAGTTCAGTGACGGTAATTTGTTTTGGCGCAGGCAATGGCAGTTCAGGATATTCCAGCGTTAGGCGCTGACTAAATTCATCAGCATATTCGGCCGGGATAACCGGCGCAGCGAGGATTTTTTTAAGTTGTCCAGCCGTGGGGCAAGGTGGCCTGAATCCGCCTATCGTGCCAATCGTGGTATCAAGATAGAGCGGTGGATTGGTAAACAGCAGTGTCGTTGTCGCTTCAACAGGTAGGCGTAACGAAAAATCACCGGTGTCCGATTGTTGCCAGCTTAGTGGTAAATCCCGGTCTTCGCCTGCTTTCAATGGCGGATTTTCGCCGTCCTGCCAATATAACCGATGTGTCTTAAGCATGTTGGATATCGCCAGATAACCCGTATTGCCGCTCAACATTGGAAAGCCGCCCAAGGTATTTAATGCCGACAGCAGTTTTGCAATTTCGCCGTCCTCAGCTTGCACATAACCAAGATAACTATAACTGTAACGCAGATTGTTTAATGAAGTTTTTCTGCCTCTGGTTAAGCCACCGGTTTTTTTTTCTTTCGTGATTAAAAAATCCACCGTAAATTCATGCCGGTTTTTACCGGGTTTAAGGAGATAGGCAATAAATTCCTCATAGACATTATGTGCTGGCGGCAGGGGTTCGTTGAGGTTTGTTAGCCATTCCAGGCAGTCAGGTGTTGTATTTATTGCAGGTTGTGTGCCTGCCTGATATTTAAGGCAAACGGCGGCAACATGTTTGCAGTTATAGCCGACCGGACAGGAGCAATCGCCATCAATTTCCGCAGAACTGTAATCAGGCCGCCAGACGATGCGGATATTTTGCTTGTAAGGGTTAATGGCCGTGCCTTTAACCGTCGCATTGAGCTGGACAAAAAGCACCCCTTCGCTTTGAACAGCAAGATTAAGCACCAAGCCGCGTTCAAAATAATCTTTGCCACGCTCATAATCAGCATCCTCGCATTCATAGCGTATATCAGAGCGTAGCAGTTTTTTAAGATTATTCATGAGCGGGTGATTAGCGCGAAACGGGGCGGCTATTGTATATCAAAATCAGCACTGGAGCTGCCGTAGAGACGTTGCAGTGCAACGTCTGCACTGCACGAGGATAGCCCAGACGCTGCACTGCAACGTCTCTACGGGTGATTGGCCCGGTTCGGGCGGATGCCGTGGGGCCGATGAGGGCGGATAAAGGGATTGACCACTACGGGTTGATTAATGATTACGGGGCGTTTTGCGGCTTCCGCCAATTCTTCTTGGGCAGCGGCATTACGGTTTAACGCATCAATGACCGCCTGTTTGTCCAAAGCTTCTTGCAACTCCTTTTGGATTTTGCGTTTAGCCGCCGCTTTTTCAGCAAGATCAGCTTGCCAGGCTTTTAAACGCGCTTGCGCTTGTGCTACCTTGGCAGGGTCCAGTTTTTCTACTTCGATGATTTGCTGGTTAACAGCGGTCGCAGGACAGGGCGCGGCTTGATAGATGGTTTTTTGTCCTGCGGCCTGGCACTTAAAAACTTCGGATTGTACTGGGACAGCAATCATCGCAGCCAGTAAAATCAGGATTAACCTTTTCATAATTCACCTTCAAAGCTTGAAACAAGCCTATTTAGCCTTCGCTTGCTCTTGTCCGGCAATCAAAATCCTCCCCAGCCTGCGTAGTCCGTCAGAGGAAATATCAATGCCGAACGGTGCGCCTATGGTTTCCAGTTGATAAATAACATCAGTTGCCGCGACAAAAGTCATATAGCGCAAGCCCTGGACTTCCGGCAATTGTTTCGCCAGATTACGCATTTGAGGGGCTAACCGCTCCCAGGTGACCATAAAAAATTCCCGCACCGGATCACCGTCTTTCGCATCATATCCTTTTAAACCTGCCTGAAGCGCGCTACGGGACTCCAGCAGAATTTCCGTGAGCGTGTCGCGCAATTCTTGTGATTGCGTATCCTCTGATGCCTGCTTTATGGCGTTATTTAAAAAAGTGTCCCAACGCTGCCACGCGGCTTGCCACTGTTGTTGCTCGGTTTCGCTGAAGGCAGGGCTTGGTTTTTGTGCAGCGGTTTTAACCGGCGCATTAAAGCTCAGGTTAATGGCAACACCGTTGTCATCGGCATTAGCGCCGCTGAATATCAAGGTGTCCAATGCTGCATTCAGGTCGGCTACATTTTCTTTCGGTAAAAACGGCGTTACCGTGCGTTCAATATCGCCCCGTGATTCATGCAAATCAATCTTGATGGCTGCAAGCTTCGGTTCGGCTACGCTTTGCAGCAACGCTTGCAATTTATCAATGGACAATTTGCGGCCTTGCTGGTCATAAGCAATCGCTTTCGTGACCGGGATATTCAAAACCTTGTGATCGGCGCTCAATGTCGGCTGTTGCCAGGTTTCCAATACGCCAGCCCATTTCAAAACCGTTACGCATTGGCCTCCAAACTGGGTTCCAAACTGCGCCTGCACATTGTTTAACAACTGGATTTGCCCTTTTTGACCGCTGATTTTAAGGTCAGAAAGCGTTAATAAACTGCAGCCGTGCTTGTCGCTCCAAAGCTTGGCGGTGTTGTTGTCGCCGATATAAAGCTGGCTGATAACGGCCCTTTTAATCAGGCTGTAATCAAGCCGGACCGGCAAATTAAAAGCTTCGGCAGCCGAGTGTTTGGCTACTGTCATGAGCAGGCCAAATGCCGCCATGATGATATTCAAGCCAGGCGTCAGGGTATTGGTATA
>JAUYEP010000215.1 GCA_030689765.1 Methylovulum sp. | reverse complement strand
TGTTAAAAAACAATAGGTTATATGCCTAAATGGCGGAGAGGCAGGGATTCGAACCCTGGGAGGGGATCAACCCTCAACGGTTTTCAAGACCGCCGCATTCGGCCGCTCTGCCACCTCTCCAAGAGCCGCGTATAGTAACTTAACTAATTTAAAAATCAATTATTATTTGCTTTAATTACTAAATATTAAGCTATTCAGCAATACCTTCGCCAAAAATCAGTCAAAAGTAGGATGAATACGTCCAATGTTAGCGGCTTGTAAAATGAGATCATCGATTAAAAATTGCCCCGCCTTTATGCCGGGCGATTTAATAATCAGATTGGTGTATTTACGCGCCCTAAAGATGGTTTTTAAATCCAACATGCTGCCCACTTGCAAGCCGTTTATTTCAGGTGAGGGCAGTTGAGATAATGTCACCATAAACATTGAAAAATTCGCGGCATTAGAAACTTTAGTTTCTTTGATAGTCATAAAATCTTCCAGCCCCCAGTATTGTTTTGCGTCACGAAAATTAAATTCGATTTGAAATCGCAGCTTGTAATGGCTCACCAAGTTATCAAACGACAACGTCAAATCATTGCTAAATGGCAAGGCTTTTGCCGTTCTTCCTGTTTCAAGATTGGTTTTGACGATGACCACCACATTCAACAAATCAGGAAATTTTTTGTGCCAAACTTGGACTTGATAGGTAAGCGTTCTAATTCCGTCTTCTGTTTTGTCTTCACGCAAATGCTCTTGTGTTAGCTTATCGATAGTGAGCCTAACGCCGTATTTACGCGGTTTTCCGCGATGTTTTTGTTCACCCGAAAAAGGAAAATAAAGCTCAGGATCATGGCGCAATTTAGAAATCACAGACAGCCCTGTTTGCTTGACCATCTGCACGCCTGCATTGGCCCCCAATGCGCCATCATAAGCAAGATACTTGAATTCCATGGTGTTGCCAGTCAAATTCAAAACATGACGGATACATCCTTGTAACTGCATTTGAAATGGTGAAAAACCGACCTCTTCTTGGTTTTTGTTTTTACTTCCTTTGGGTCTGCCCCGTTGTTTTTTAATGGTGTTGACGGCTTTAGGAGCTGACTTTTGCACCTCTGGACGAATCATTTGTTCCATGTGCAACGGGTGGGCCATTTGTGTTTCAACATCGAGTATCGACAAGTTTATAAAGCATAGCCCTTTGACAGGCTGATTCTGAATTGATGAAAAAAATTTCCCAATCCATGGGTTTCTTTGCCTGATTTTGTGACCACAACTTCATCGGCAATCAGCAGACAAGCCTTTGATTTAACTTTGCTTTGAATTAACAACCAACGCCATTTTGACCACGGATGTTCACCATCAAAGAAACGTTGTACTGTGCGATAACTGCCCCCTTTTTCTGTCCAACGTGATATGCCTAACATCGTTACTCGCCCTGTCATGGCAAGCGTTGCTTCAACTATTACCATTAGCTGCTTTAGCGTTGTTTTTGATAAAGTTGAACTCAGGGTTGCAAGAATTGTTATTATTTCACTCATAGTCAGATTTGGTAGGTTCAGTGGCTTTGCAACCTTGTATTCTACTACTTCTGACTATTTTTTAATTTTGGCGAAGGTGTTGGAGAAAACAACATGATAGATAAAAAATTACTTGACATTCTGGCTTGTCCGATATGCAAAAGTCCATTGCGCTACGATAAGGACAAACA
>JAUYEP010000214.1 GCA_030689765.1 Methylovulum sp. | reverse complement strand
GTAAAGGTACTGGAACCGCCACCCCACCGACTGCCATTGATTTTGCTGTTTCATTAAAAACCCAACCATTGCGTGATGTTACGCTTAACTTTGCCAGTAGCGACAGCAGCGAAGGCGTGGTTAATCCCGTTAAATTGACTTTTACCGCTGACAATTGGAGTAAATCACAAAAGCTTATTGTGACGGGCGTTAATGATTATCTCAATGACGGCAATGTCCATTATCGAATTTCCACTACGGTTAAGACCATTGATGTTAAATATCAGTTGGTCACTGTACCGCCTATAGAGCTGACCAATCGTGACGATGGGCGCGATATGCCGTTAGAAATTTATGGCGATAAAGGGGGTTCAAAAAATGATATTTTGGTCGGCAAAGATGGGGCGGATCAAATTTATGGCAAAGATAAAGCCGACGACCTCTCTGGCGGAATTGGCAATGACACGCTTTACGGCGGTTATGGCAATGACAATTTGTTTGGCAATGACGGAGCCGATACCCTTTGGGGTCAAGAAGATGAAGACCATTTAGAAGGTGGAAAAGGTAATGACACCTTGGACGGAGGCCTCGGTAAGGACACCATGACAGGCGGTGTGGGCAATGACACCTATTATCTTGGTTATGATGCTGTTGATGTCATTAATGACCAAGGGCTGATGGCTGATGTGGATACTGTGATTATGCCTTACAAATTATCCAGTTACACTCTGCCTAATGGCATTGAAAACGGCACGATTTCTGCCGGTGCTGACACGAGTAGCTTGACGGGCAACAGCAGTGACAACACCCTCCAGGGCAATGATGGCAAAAATACCTTAACCGGTGCAGTGGGCCGCGATTCTTTATTTGGTGGCTTGGGTGATGATGTCTTAAGCGGTGGCATCGGTATTGACGCTTTAACGGGGGGGTTGGGTAAAGACAGCTTTCTGTTTAACACCCCGCTTATGGCCAATGTCGATAAAATCGCTGACTTTAAGCCTATTGATGACACGATCAAATTGGAAAATCAAATTTTCGTCAAATTAACATCAACTGGTGTGTTGGCTGTCAACGTGTTTGTTACAGCGACCACTGCACAAGATAGCAATGACTTTCTTGTCTATAATAAAGCCACCGGCGCGTTGTTTTATGATGCTGACGGTAATGGTGCTGGCGCGGCGGTGCAAATCGCTACTTTAGGCGTAAACCTTGGCTTAACTAATGCGGATTTTGTGGTGGTTTAAATCATCAACAGTTGTAAGGATTCAGTCCCCCTCTTAAAAAAAGAGGGGCGAGGGGAGATTTTATTAAATACGCCCCCTCGCTTTGCTCTCCCCCTCAATCCCCCTTTTTCAAAGGGGGAGGTGAATAGTTACCAACAGTTCAGTTATTGTGCTTGGGCATGACGCAGGCTTGGCAGTAAACTGTTTTCTTGAACTCATGGATAAAGCTTTAATACAATGTCAACGCATTGAAATCAGAGAGTTAACTTGCATAACAGACTTTCTTGTCGAATTGCCCTGCAACAGGCGATATTTTTGGGCCATTTGACCGCAAAGCTTCATGAATCCTGAAATTACAGTTATCAGCTAACTACGCCAATGAAAATATCACTTAGCCAATCCCGAAAGGTGCTTCTGTTAGTCATTCCAGCAACGCTGCTTATGGCGGGCATTTCTGCTTGGTCTTCGATAGCCAGCCAACAAGCTGTCATTGAAGGCTGTAAGCAACGCGAGCTACGTGCTGCGGCTATTTTTATCCAGAATGATCTTCAGGAGCAAATGACCCAAGCGGCCTCCAAAGCCTCTATAGTGGTCAATTTACCATCCATTAAAGAGGCTTTCCGTGCGGGTGACCGTGAACGGATTTTAGACCGGCTTTTACCCGCATTTTTGATCCAGCGCGACCGCTACGGGGTTTTGGAAGGTCAGTTCCTTACCGCGCCCGCAATCTCGTTTTTGCGTATCTACTCACCTGAAGATGGGCCAGGTGACGATGTGAGCAGCTTTCGTGAAATGGTGGTCAATACCAATAAAGAACACGAGCCACGCAAAGGCATTGAAATCGGACGACGGGGCATTAGTATCCGGGGGATTGATTTGGTCAAGGATGCCGAGGGTTACATCGGCAGCTTTGAAATTGGCATAAGTGTCATGACTGTTCTGGAAAACATGAAAGAGACCACGGGGTTTGACGCAGGCGCATTTGTGAATGAGGACATGATGACCCGCATCGCAACCTTGCTGCCAAAACCTGATGATGAGCGGATTGTCGGAGGGTTCCGGAACGTGGAAGCGACCAACTGGAATATCCTGAAGACGATAGTAAGCCCTGAGCTTTTAACCTCGGCTACGGAGGTTAAAATGGAGCTGAAAACAATAGCGGGTACGGATTATGGCCTCCTCATTGTCCCCTTGCAGGACTACAAGGGCAGCAATATTGGGTCAATCATTGCCGTGCAGGTGTTCGATGCGTACCGAAACCAGATGAACGCCGCTATGGTCAGCGCCATTGCTTTTGCGTTGTTGCAAGTGCTGGTGGTTGCTGGCATCGTCATTGTGATGGTCAATGTCATGTTTGTGTGGCCAGCCACAACAATGGGGCCGCCAAAATGAAACGGCTACTGGTTTCGCTTGTTCTACTGTGGTTATCAATTGGTATGCTGTATGCAGACGAAATCCGCATGCCAGAAAATGCGCCCCGTCCTATAAAAATTGGCGTGGCGGTGTTTGTGAACAGCATCACGAAAGTCAATGACCAAGCCAATACTTTTGAGGGCAGCCTTGACTTGCAGTTGCGTTGGAAGAACACCGATCTTGCCTTCGACCCTCGAGAAAGGGGTACGAACCGCATGGAATATAACCGTGATGCGGCCATTAAAAAGCTTGCAAGCATTTGGACACCCGGATTGTCGCTGGCCAATGCCGCCATGCAAAACATAGAAATAGAAAAGGGGCTTTTTATATACGCGGATGGGACGGTGGTCCTTATTTTACGGGTGAATGGCGTTTTTGGTACGAAGTATCGGTTAGAGGCTTTTCCTTTCGATACCCAGGCCCTTACTGTCCGCATCGTGTCAGAAAAATATAACACCAACCAAATCACCCTCACGCAGGATCAGCGTGACATCAACGATTCAGGGCTAAGTAAAGCCGTGCGCTTGTCCGCTTGGCAACCCAAGCGGCTTGCGTTTGCCGAATCACGCACACGCGGCTGGAATGGGCAATACTTTCCTGAAATGCAAGCCCAAATTATGCTTGCCCGGTTGCCGTCCATCCATCTCTTGGCGATTCTTATGCCCTTTTTCCTCGTCATGCTCATTCCCACCATAGGCACACTGTACACAAAACTGGATTTGGAAAAACGCCTGGGGTTTTGGTCGGCTTCCATTTTGGCCCTGGTCGCCCTCAGCTTTACATATACCGCACGCTACCCAATGTTGCCTTCACATAGCATCATTGTGCAGCTTATTGTGATTGGCTCGGGGTATCAGACCATCATGATCCTGCTTACGGTTACCCTGTTCAACCCCCAAAACACAGACCGGTGGTTTTCAAACAAGTTTATTGTCCCAGAAATGACCAATTATCTGCGCTGGGCGATACCGCTGGCGCTAATTGGTCTGGTGTTGACGCGAATCATGCTGACATCACTGATTATGGAGGCCTAAGCCCAAGCTGGCGTTGGGCATGAAATTATTTTTGGCTTCTTGCACGATCATCTATATATTCGTCACTGCGAGAGGCAGGCAACGACGAAAACAGTCGGCGTTTACAAATATTCTAAAACTTCAAAAAGGTTTGATATGACGGCCAAAACCAAAACGATAAAGTTCCCTGATTTTTTTAAAGCCACCTTGCGTACTAATGGGGTAAAAAGTAAGCAAAACGACAGTTATCAGCGGATAGCGGCTATCTATCTTTTAAGGCTCGTGTTGGCGAAGCAGAAAGAATTGAGCCGTCGCAGGCTGAAATTTTTTTTTGATAATGCCGCCCTCGGAAAGCTGACTGGATTGGCTGGTCTTGAAAAAGTTGAAGACTCATTTGATATGGATCCGTTTGGTGACCTGTTTGGCGGTGAGTACCCTGACAATGAAGCGCCTGATCCAAAGGATAAGCCCAGCAAAACGGTATTGCTCAAGCATATCCGTGAGCGCCTTGGCCATCTGATAACAGAAGGCTGTGAAACCTCAGAGCCTTTGTTTGTAAACTTAAGCTTGCTGGGTAAATCGTTAAAATTGACGGTTGCTGAGCAAGAAATACTGATGATCTGTTTATTGATACCTTTAATAGAGCCCTATCGGCTTGCGGTTATTGAGTATTGCAACCAATGCACACCGCAAGCCACGGTTGATTACTTGCGGATGATGACGACCCGTCCCGCCAGGGAAATTCAAAAAGCCCTGCAGCCTAACGGCAATTTGATTGAAATGGGCTGGTTAAAGATCCATGCGGGCTTCACCGATCTTGAAGACAAGTTAATATTGGCGGAGGGTTTGCTCGATATTTTTTTGCGCCAATACGATAGTTCCGATGCGTTGTTTGCCAATTTCTTCCAGCCTGCCAGCCTGACCAAGCTGGTATTGGCTGACTATGCCCATTTGATGAATGACTTGGAGGTGTTGCTGCCGTTTTTGCGCACTGCACTTGCCGAAAAACAGGTTGGCATCAACATCTTGATCTACGGTTCCGCCGGTCTTGGTAAAACGGCGTTTGCCCAGCTGTTGGCGCAAACCCTGGAGGCACCCTTATACGAAGTGAGATGCGCCGATCAGGAAGGTAACGTATTGCATGGGGACTCCCGCTTTGCCGCCTGCAATGTCAGTCAAAAAGTGTTAAGCAAAAGCACCAGGCCCAGCCTCGTTTTGTTTGATGAGGCGTCTGATGTGTTCCCAGACAAGCGTAGCTTTTTCTTCGGTGAAGACGATGAACCCTCCAATAGCCAGGGCGATAAAGCCTGGGTCAATCATAAACTTGAAAATAATCCGGTGCCGGTAATATGGGTTACCAACCGGATTGACGGTATCGACGACGCTTATTTGCGGCGCTTTAGCTACTCGGTGGAATTTGAAAAAATGCCTGCACCCATTCGGCGTCGTGTCGTCAACAAATACAGTAAAAACCTGGCAGTCAGTGCTGAATGGCGGGAAAAACTGGCCGGTTGCAGCCATTTGACGCCGGCGCAAATCGAAAAAGCCTGCGCGGTGGCTCAAAATACACAAAAACATGTCCCTGAGCAAACCGAAGCCATTGCTGAACGGGTGCTGGAAGCCAGCATGCGATTGCTCAAGCAAAATCACAGCCTTCAAAAAATGCCCGCCTGGACAGGATATGACCGGACATTTTGCAATACCGACATGGATTTGGATGCACTGTTAAGCGGCCTTAAACGGAACCCGCGCGGCAATTTTTGTTTTTTTGGCGTGCCTGGCACGGGAAAGACCGCATTGGCAAGACACATCGGCGAAACCTTAGGCTTGCAACTGCATGTCAAACGCGCGTCAGACCTGCTTGACAAATATGTCGGCGAAAGCGAACACAATATTGCCCAGATGTTTGCAGAAGCCCAAAAACTGGGGGGCATTTTATTGCTGGATGAAGTGGATAGCCTGTTAAGCGACCGCAGCCAAGCCCGCCAACACTGGGAAGTTACGCAGATTAATGAAATGCTTACCCAGATGGAAGCCTTCACTGGCATCTTCATTGCCACAACGAACCTGATGGATAAGCTGGATGCCGCTTCATTACGCCGTTTTGATTTTAAGGTCAAATTCAATTACCTCAACCCCGAGCAGCGTTGGGCATTGTTCCTGCAAGAAAGCCAACGGCTAGGCGCCAGCTTGCCCGAAAATGCCGAAGCCTTGACGGCGCTAAAACAACAGATTCATTGCCTGACAAAACTTACACCAGGTGATTTCGCTGTGGCGAGCCGACAAATAGCAATATTAGGCAAAAAGCCGGGTTCGGAAAGTATCGTCGCAGTGCTTGCGCAAGAATGTTTGGCAAAAGGTGAAACCTTTTCAAAGATAGGCTTTGTCCATTAAGGGTTGTCACCTGTCCCCGGGCATATTCCAGCCAAGGGTCACTATTGCATGTCGTTGGACAATAAAAAAACCCGTTAAGCCTTATGGCTTAACGGGTTTTTTTATTTGGTTGCATCCCGAAAGGGACCACTAAATCCGGCTTTAAAGCTGTTGCCACTAATCACGTCTACCGCGTCATTGTCCGCCCCATAACACAGCGTCTCCACGGGATTTTAATCCAAAAAAAAGATATAAATATCTACTTATATCGTTTCATTTAAAAAACAACTGCTGTTATATTTCTCGCTGCCAATTTGTTAAAAACGACATTTCAAACGGCCTTCATGCGCATTGCCACTTGAAGGGATAAGGCTTGGGCCGATTGAAGCTTATTATCCACGACAATAAAACCGTGCAGATTGAACAAGCTTCCTGATGCGCTATAAAAAATTTCCTCACTTGAAGCTGTTGGCTTAAATCTAGCGGATAACCGAGGATTATCATCATAAAGTTGACAATTAATAAACCGGATAACCGGAAATTACTTAAAAGGTGCAATTATGAAAAACCAAAACCATCTGCTGCTAACGTTAGTTATCAATGGTTGGCTTGGCGTGGGCGGTGCATTGCCGGTCGAGGCGGCTACCGGTAAAGAAATGGCGGCGCAGACTGAGCTGGAACGCCAACGCAATGAAAAGGCACAAATCCTGGCAAGAAAAAAGGAAGTGGCTAAAGAAGAGTACATCAAAAAATACGGTTATTATAAAGAACCGGGCAGCTACGGCACTAAACGCATCACCGCGCCGCCGCCCTATGTCCGCAATTTAAGCAAAACCGGCATCGCTTCAGTAAAAGATGTCACGTGGCTTGATGTCGGCCTGGATTTCCGTTTTCGCTATGAGTACCGCGATGCCGATATACGCCGTAAAACCGCTGTGGTCGATGAGCCGCTGTTACTGCGGACCCGTGCGTATCTTGGTATTAAGGAAATCCTGGACCCGTTCCGTTTTGCTATCGAAGTCGAAGACGCACGCCGCTATAACAGCCAATTTGCTACCGATGTACGGGATGTTAACGAATTTGAAATTATCAGCGGCTATGGCGAACTGTATTTTAAAAACGCACTGGGTGAGGATGATTTGGGGCAAGCCCGCCCCTTCAGTTTAAAGGTAGGACGTTTCAACTTTGAATTTTTAGACCGCCGCCTGATCGGCAACAACGAATGGCGCAACACCACCAATACTTTTCAAGGCTTCCAGGCCATGCTAGGCGAAGACAAAAACGACTGGCAAGTTGATTTATTAGCCTTGCAGCCGCTTGAACGCCTGAAATATGACTTTGACGAAACCGTTGATGAACAATGGTTTTCCGCCGCTATCGGACATTGGCGCAAATGGCGCGACATTATCACGCTGGAACCTTATTACCTGGCGCTACGGCAAGATGCCAGTATCAACAACGGCTTCGTATCCCGCGATATACACGCCACCGCATTGCGCGGCTACGGCTGGATAGGCGACAGCGGATTTAATTATGATGCCAACGTCATTTATCAATTCGGCACCAGCGGTACGCAAGACCATGATGCGTATGGTTACACCGCTGAAGTCGGCTATACCTTCGATCATGCGTGGAAACCGCGCCTGAGCGCATCATACGGCTACGCCAGCGGCGACCGTAATCCTAACGACAATAAAAATGAGCGTTTTGAACGCTTCTTCGGCTTCGCAAGACCGTGGAGCGCCGATGATTACGTCATTTTCGAAAACATCAGCGCACCGAAAATTCGCCTGGAATTTGAGCCCAGCAAAAAATTTCGCGTCGATACAGGCTATGGTTTGTACTGGTTAGCCAGTGCGACTGACCGTTTTAACAACCTCAATACGGTACCTGAATCCACTGGGTTAAACCGTGACAAAACAGGCAACAGCGGCGATTTTGTAGGCCATTCGTTCGATATACGCGCCCGTTACAAGCTGAATCCGCGTATCGACACCACCTTGGGCTATTCGCATTTCACCACCGGCGAATTCGTCCGCAACATACAGGATAAAAGCCGTGGCGGCCATTCTGACAACACCGATTTCTTCTACGTTGAAGCCTCGCTCAACGCTTTTGAATAATTCATTGGACACACTGGGCTACCCGTTTTGCACGGGGCAGTTTAACGCTCTATGGCAAAGCCTCTTTACAACAAGCTAAAACAGGGAAATACAACGCTAATATCAACCTATAATTTTGCGGGACAAGAACACTATTCAGATTGAATGTGCAATGCCGTCATTCATTTTGGGGGTTTCAACCCTTACCTTTCCAAACAATAACCCAAGAACAACACCGTGAAACAACTAGCCACAAGTATCCATTCCCACAAAATCCTGATCCTGGATTTTGGCTCGCAATACACCCAGTTAATCGCCCGCCGTATCCGCGAAATTGGCGTTTATTGCGAAATCTATTCCTGTGAATGCAGCGAAACCGAGATAAAAAACTTTGCGCCTAATGGCATTATCCTGTCCGGTGGCCCTGATACCGTCACCAGCGGCGATACGCCCAGAGCGCCTGCTTGCGTGTTTACGCTTGGTATTCCTGTGCTGGGTATTTGCTATGGTATGCAGACGATGACCGAACAACTGGGTGGCAAGGTGGAAACCTCCAGTCATCGCGAATTTGGTTATGCGCAAATCAGGGCGCGTGGGCATTCAAAATTATTGCAGGGCATTAAAGATCACTTATCCCCGGAAGGTTTTGGTTTGCTTGATGTCTGGATGAGCCACGGCGACCGTGTTGTGGATTTGCCTGAAGGATTTATGTTGATTGCCAGCTCTGATGGTGCGCCGATTGCCGGTATTGCTAATGAAGAGAAGGCCTTTTATGCGTTACAGTTTCATCCTGAAGTGACGCATACCCAACAGGGTGGGCGGATTCTGGGGCGTTTTGTGCTGGATATTTGCGGCTGCGAAGCGTTATGGACTGCCGATAATATTATTGAAGACAGTATTCAGGTCGTGCGCGAAAAAGTCGGTACGGATCAGGTTATTTTAGGCTTGTCCGGTGGCGTTGATTCGTCAGTTGTGGCGGCCTTGCTGCATAAGGCGATAGGCGATCAGTTGACTTGCGTGTTTGTCGATACCGGCTTGCTGCGTCTGCACGAAGGCGATCAGGTGATGGCGATTTTTGCCGAACATCTGGGTGTTAAAGTCATTCGTGTCAATGCTGGGCAACGGTATTTAAACGCGTTGAACGGCATTACTGACCCGGAGCAGAAGCGCAAAATCATTGGTAATCTGTTTGTCGAAATTTTTGATAATGAAGCCGGAAAATTGACTGATGCCCGCTGGCTGGCGCAAGGTACGATTTATCCTGATGTTATTGAATCGGCGGGCTCAAAAAGCGGTAAAGCGCATTTGATAAAATCGCATCACAATGTCGGCGGTTTGCCGGAAAATATGATCTTAAAACTACTGGAACCGCTACGCGAATTGTTCAAAGACGAAGTGCGGAAACTGGGCCTGGAGTTGGGTTTGCCGTCCGATATGGTCTATCGCCATCCCTTCCCAGGGCCAGGCTTGGGCGTGAGGATTTTGGGCGAAGTGAAAAAGGAATACGCGGATTTATTGCGCCAGGCCGATGCGATTTTTATTGAGGAATTGTATCGCCATGATCTCTATAACAAAGTCAGTCAGGCGTTTGCCGTTTTCCTGCCGGTCAAGTCGGTTGGCGTGATGGGTGATGGCAGGCGTTATGATTATGTTATCGCCATCCGTGCCGTTGAAACCATTGATTTCATGACCGCCCGCTGGGCGCATTTGCCTTACGAATTTCTGGATTTGATTTCTCGGCGCATTATCAATGAAGTCTCCGGCATTTCCCGCGTGACTTATGACATCAGCGGCAAACCACCAGCCACTATTGAATGGGAATAGGGCCTATAACCTCTGACGACGCATGGATGCGTTATGCCATTCGCCTCGCACAGCGTGCGCAAGCGCAGGGTGAAGTGCCGGTGGGCGCCGTGATTGTTAAGGATAATTTGTGCATTGCGGAAGGCTGGAACAGTCCCATCGCGTTACACGACCCCACCGCCCATGCGGAGATGCTGGCGTTGCGTGAGGCGGGCAGCGCATTGGCAAATTACCGTTTACTGGATGCCACCCTTTATGTCACGCTGGAACCTTGCGTGATGTGCGTCGGCGCGATGTTTCATGCCCGCATCGGCCGTGTCGTTTTCGGTGCGCGTGATCCCAAGACCGGCGCGGCGGGTAGCGTGATCGACCTGTTTGCCGAGGCGCGGCTGAATCATCATGCCGAAATTGTCGGCGGCGTGCGTGCCGAGGAATGCGCGGCGCTGCTGTCCGGCTTCTTCGCTGCGCGTCGGCAGAAAACCGCGGTGGCCTGATGCGTATCGAAATCAGCATTCCCGCCCAGACACTCGAATTTTTCGACGAATGGGATCAACAGCTCAAGGGCTACAGCATCTCGACGGCGGCGCAGGGGGCAGGGGAGCAGAACGGAAGTTTCTGTACGCCGCGCGGCCGCC
>JAUYEP010000124.1 GCA_030689765.1 Methylovulum sp. | reverse complement strand
CAATTTATTTAGGCTTTTTTGTGATTTTATCCAATTGATTTTAAAGGCTAAAATTTTATATGCGCTTGCCCTGAGCTGGAGATGGGACTCGAACCCGCGACCGGCTGATTACAAATCTCAGAGTCGGCACATTTACCCTGATACACTGAGGTCTATAACAATATATGAATTATATAGTTACGATATAACCGAGATTAACGAAAGTATCTCATTGCTACTGTTAATAACTGTAAAGAGTAGCAAAATAGTAGCAATGGATTTGGGCGTTTGAGCAACTGACTGAGCATCAGCCGTTGCAGCCATTCAAGCCTTTATTCACTTTGCTGCTGTTTTTGAAACCCAACAAAACAGCAGGTAATAACATGGCAAAAGTAAACTTTACAAAAAAGTCAATTGACGACTTTTCAATCCCCGCCAAAGGCTGGCAGTATCATTACGACACCAAAGTACGTGGCTTAGGGATCGGAATTAGCAGTACGGGCACACGTACTTTTATTGTCTATCGTAAAATAGAGGGTCGGCCTGAGCGACTGACATTGGGGCGTTACCCTGATCTCAGCATTGAGCAGGCAAGAAACAAGGCAACAGAAGCGAATGCTCAAATTGCAAAAGGCGAAAATCCCAATGACCAAAAGCGTGAAGCGCGTCGGGAAATGACTTTGGGCGATTTGTTTGCTGATTACATTGAACGACATGCCAAGCTACATAAGAAAAGCTGGCAACACGACGAAGATCAATTTAATCGCTACATGCAAACATGGTCAAAGAAAAAAATGTCCAGTATTGCAAAGCGTGACATTCAAGCGATTCACGCAAAAGTCGGGGCAGAACATGGGCACTATGCCGCCAATCGCTTATTGGCGCTACTGCACACGCTATTCAGCAAAGCAATTGACTGGGATGTTTGGCAAAAAGCTAATCCGGTACAAGGTATTCAGAAATTTCGTGAAAAATCGAGAGAACGTTTTTTGACACGCGATGAAATGCCACTTTTTCTAAAAGCACTGGAAAATGAACCCAATGAAACAGCACGCGATTACATTCTGATTTCATTGCTCACTGGCGCACGACAAGCTAATGTGTTGGCGATGCGCTGGGATCAGATTAATTTTAAAACCACGTTGTGGCTGATTCCTGAAACCAAGAATGGGACAGCGCATTCTATTCCCTTGGTCGATGAAGCGGTTGCATTGCTGTTAAAGCGTCATAATAATAGACAAAGTGAGTGGGTATTTCCGGGCACTGGAAAAACGGGTCATTTAATGGAGCCGAAAAAAGCCTGGAAGCGCATACTAACCGAAGCGGGTATTGAAAATCTGCGCTTGCATGATTTGCGTCGTACCTTTGGCAGTTGGCAAGCGGCAACAGGTGCGAATTTATCCGTTATTGGTAAAAGCCTTAATCACAAAAACGTATCAACAACGGCAATCTATGCACGTCTTGATACTGACCCTGTCCGTAAGTCAATGGAAATTGCGACAAAAGCCATGTTTGACGCGGAAGGTGATGCGTAATAACTGAGCCAGTAAGCTAATAGACGTGTTTTAAGCTAGCGAAAATCTAACAAACAACCCTGACATTGAAAGTCAATGCCAGGGTTTGTGTGGGTATCGTTCATCTTCATTCCTCTGGCGAGTAACGCTCAATCATCAACCCATTGATTTGAGAAAAATGCTTAATGTTGCTGGTACACAGCAGTTCATTATAGGCGACTGCGGTTGCCGCAATTAAGGCATCGCCCATTTCCATGCTATGACTAAGCGCAAATTGCCGGACTAATTGGCGGGCTTGATAGGAAATGGCATGATCAACTTCATGAATGGTAAATTGGAGTATCTTGAGCATCTTTTCAAAAATAGCCAGCTCCTGTTTATTTCGACAAAAAGGCACATATTCCATATAAGTGACTGCGGAAATTGACTTATCCTGGGTGCTCATGATCAATTCTTTGGCAGATAGTACGCCTCTATCGGCATAAATCAGGATGTTGGTATCAAAGATCACTCAATGAACTCCGGCGACCTTTACGGATATTACGTAGTTCATCTTCAACCGTTGCAATACCAGAGTCACCGTGCATACCAAAAAAATCATTCATTGCCGATTCTTGTTCTTTGCTGTTGATGGCTGGCGTAACGGGATGGACAACACCCAGTGGCTGACCGTGATAAGTAATCTCCACCGTTTCACCACGCTTAAGTGCGTCAATGAGGGCTTTGTGTTTGGATTGCAGTTGAGACGCGGTTAGTTGCATTGTTTAATAATAGGTATTTTAAAATAAATATTATAATGAACCCAAACAGAATAATCATGCGATTAAATCATTTCATCATGCGGAAAAAACTATGTCAATCAGCGTTGAAAAGTATCCACCTAACAGCGCCGAATAATATCCAGTTACCCTGTATGGTTATTCGGTTTTAGCTCCTTTTTACGCTGCTTAAACCGATAGGAGTCGTTACCTG
>JAUYEP010000120.1 GCA_030689765.1 Methylovulum sp. | reverse complement strand
CATTCCTTGCAGATAATTGCTATATTTTTAGGTTGTTCTATCACGAAATCTGGCTTGAAACAGCAGTTATCTGTATGAAATAACGTGATTATTTATTTAACACTATGATTTTTAATAAATAAACTTGTGTAGATACTTATGCAGGATGGTCAGGAGAAACAAGATTGCGAGCTGGCGGCGGCCAAGCGTTGGCTAGCCACATGGGGCAGTCATTACGCGCCCCGACGCATCACCTTGATGGGTGATGGCCTGTATTGCCACCAGCCATTCTGTGAAGCGGTGCGGGCACAGCAGATGGATTTCCTGTTCGTCTCCAGACCCCCATGCCTTGCTGTACGGATGGGTGGCCGATTTTACCCGCACCGGTGCCGTCAAAACGCTGGAGAAAAGCCGCTGGAACGGCAAGCAACGCCTGACCGGACGCTACCGTTACGTCAACCAAGTGCCGTTACGTGACAGCGACGATGCCCTAATGGTGAATTGGTGCGAGGTTACCATCACCAACGCCAAACAAGACCTGGTTTACCGTAATGCCTGGGCCACCTCACACACCATTGACGAACATAATATCGCGCAAATTATCGCCGCAGGTCGTGCCCGCTGGAAAATCGAGAACGAAAACAACAACAACGTCATCAAGAACCACGGTCATCATTTCGAGCATAACTTTGGCCACGGCAAGCAGCATTTGTCTAACTTCCTAGCCACCCTCAACCTGCTGGCTTTCCTCACCCATACTGCTCCCGAATGGCTGGACGAGGCGTACTTGGCCGTCAGAAGGGCGGCTCCCTCCAGGCGAGCTTTCTTCGAAAATCTACGAACTTTGCTTCAGTTTATCCCTTTTGATAATTGGCAACAGTTAATGCAGTTCATGTTGGATGCGGAAATGAAATTACCTGTTAAAACATAATGTTTTAAATTGGGAATTGCTGCATTTTTCCCCGTATTTGCTGCTACCGCAGGAACTTGGTGTACCGAGGTATGATGTTACTTCTGACTTTGACTTACCTGCAATTTTTGTTACATCAATTACGGTATCGGCTACTGCAATATTTGATGCCACTGCAATCATTGAGGCGAAAATCATTTGTTTCATTTTGTTGTTCCCTTTTTTAATTCTTGATGGGTAGCTGTTTTAGGTAGCGGGTCGGTTGGAATGACTTGTTAAGTTGGATGTTTGATTGGCTTGTGGAGCATTGCCCGAAGTGCCTGATTGACAGCCGCTGAATTATGGAAGGCGGCGGCAATATCGGGGTCGAGAACGACGACATTCGAACTTTCAAGATATTGGCGATAATATTTGTCTCGCACGGCCTTGGAAAAATCGAAATCATATTCAGGTCTTAGTTCGTCTTGGGATTCTTCAGCGTTCATACATGGGTAGTGGCAGGTCTAGCACTGATGATGCGGATTTCACCAGAACTTTCGGTGTGGGCGACCACCAGCAATCGCCCGGTGCATGTACGCCAACAGTAATCAAACGCGTCTCTCCAAAGGAATGATCGGAATCGGGAAAGGTTCCCGCCAAGGGATCACCAAACACTGTTGTCGCTTCATTGAAGTCTACACCATGCTTTTAGCGGTTGGTATCGGCTTTGATGGGATTCCAGGTGAATTTCAAAAACTTTCCTCTTCAAAAAATTAAGATCCCTAACGTAGAGGTAAGGGGCGTGCCGCTCGGTGAAGATGGAAGCGCCCCGATAACTGGACTACACAAATGACATGTGCGCCCCGTGGCGGCGCGTCCCTTTGACCGCCATGTTAGGCCAAAAATAACGCCAAGGCCAAACCGCCACCAGGCCAAAAACTGTGGACTTACCACGGCACGCGACCAACGCCCGACCCAAGATGCCCGAAACCTGCGGCTTGCGCGGCATACCCAAGACGGATGACAATACCCAAGCAACCCCGCGCATGACGCAAACGCAACCGACTGTGCAAACACCACCTAACTTGCCGATGCCCGCAAAAAATACACCCGAGCCAAAAGGCAAAGCGGCTGACCCAATCCGAACCCGGCAACGGCAACAACCAAGCTGCGGACTTGCAACGGAAGCCCGAAGCAAACCAAAAAACTGTCCGCAACCACCGAAACTGACAAAGGCAAACCGAAACCAGAAAGACGAATGAACCATAGTTCCTTGGTGATCTGTCGCACACTTCTAATCAAACGCCACACCCATGCCGCCTAAACCGCAGTACCCCATCGGCTCTTTGGCAAGATATTGCTGGTGATAATCCTCGGCATAATAAAATTCATCAGCAGGCATAATTTCAGTTGTTATTGGGCCAAAACCCGCGCGGGTGAGCCTGTCCTGATAATGTTGTTTTGAAGCCAACGCTGCGTCGAGTTGCCCCTGATTGTAAGTATAAATACCGGAGCGGTATTGTGTGCCGATGTCATTGCCTTGCCTCATGCCCTGTGTGGGGTTGTGCGATTCCCAAAATAAGCGGAGCAGTTCAAGGTAAGATGTTAACGATGGATCATAAAACACTTTGACGACTTCATTATGACCGGTCAAGCCTGTACATAACTCGTCATAGGTCAGATTGGGCGTATAACCGCCGCTATAACCGACTGCCGTACTGTAGATATTAGGATATTGCCAGAATTTTCTTTCTGCCCCCCAAAAACAGCCCATGCCAAATAAAGCCTGCTGAATGGTGGCAGGAAACGGCGGTGCAATCGGATTTCCTGTGACAAAATGCCGGTTGGTGATGGGCATGGATTTATCCCGTCCCGGCAATGCCTCGGAGGGATGCGGCAAGGCAAGCTTTTTTGATGGGAACATGATGATCGTATAAGGTTGGTAAGCGGATAGGCCAAAAGATTACTATGATTCTGGATTATAATAAAGCTCAAACATTTAACAGGATTATCCGATAAGACAAGCATGATTAAACAAGATTTTTTACGCCGCTTTATATTCGAAGCGCTGGGTGTCCGTGGTGAATGGGTAAGGCTATCCGATAGTTGGCAAGCCGCCAGGCAGCACCAGCAAGGTTCCGAAAGCGTACAGCACATACTGGGCCAGGCCTTGGCTGCTGTGGTCATGTTATCGGCAACCATTAAATTCAAAGGTTCGATGATACTTCAGGCGCAAGGCGACGGCGACATTAAAACGCTGGTTGCCCAGGCAACGCACGACCGAAAAATTCGGGGGTTGGTTAGAAGTAACCCTGAAGTGGCAGCCGGCTCTCTGGGTACGCTATTTGGCAATGGCCAACTGGTGCTAACGATTGAGCCAGACGGTAGTGACCCTTATCAGGGCATTGTTGGACTGGAAGGTAATAATCTGGCTGCCGTGCTGGAAACCTATTTTGCGCAATCCGAACAGTTACAAACCCGTTTATGGCTGTTTGCCAATGAAACCTGCGCTGCGGGGTTATTATTGCAGGAACTGCCCGCTCAAGGACATGTGCAAGAGGATTGGGACCGTATCAGCCTATTGGCTGATACGGTCACGGGGCAGGAATTGCTTGCACTTGACTGCGAATCCATGTTGTACCGGTTGTTTAACCAGGAAAAAGTCCGTTTGTTCGACCCCGAACCGGTCAGGTTTGAATGCACTTGTTCACGGTCAAGGATAGCAAGGACTCTGCAGGCGATGGGCAGGGCCGAGCTGGAAAGCCTATTAAAGGAGCGGGATAATATTGAAGTCATCTGCGAATTTTGTGGTGCGCAAAATGTTTTCGACAAAGTTGATGTCGAAGGCATGTTAAGTGTATGCGGAATAACGGCTGATCCACAAACCTTGCATTAAAAGACCATGATCCCTGCATTCATTAACCGAGGTCTGCGCATCCTCTGTCTGCTGATATTGGCGGCGTCGCTGACCGGTTGCCTTTATTGGCTACGCGCGTACCAGACCTATTTGCAGATGAATGAATTCGACCGTTACTTTACCGTTGCCGTTACGGATGACTTTACGCTGCAATTTAAAGAACCCATTCTTTACAATTACGATTTTATTTCTTTGTCCAAGCTTTATCCCAGCGATGACACGCCCATATCCACCGGTGGCCGACATTGGCGCTACTGGTTCCGTAAAGTGGATGCCGATAAAAAACCGGTCACCCCAGAAATAAAGTTTTATTCTGATTTACTGTTCAATCAGGACAAACGGCTGATGGCGTGGTCATTTTCATCGCTGTTTTTGCAAATGGCGCCACCCCAGTTTTTAGAAGTATCCCTACGTTCTATCGCAGGGGCAAACATTGACAAGGAAAAAAAACAGTTAAAGGCCGACACCACTTTGCTGGACAAGATTTCCGCCGAGTTACCCAAAAAATCAGCAGTGCTGGCGCACTTAGGCGAACCGCTGGAAATTAAAGATGAACCTGACCAGGAAATATACATTTATCACTTTTTGCTGGACACGCCCCGCGTCGAGGCAGGCTATGAAAATAATGCCCTGAATGAAGTCAAGCTCAGTTTTGATAAAAAAAACCACGAACTATTTAACATGGCGGGAAATTTTGCAGGCCTTAAAGTATCCATTGATTACCGGACATTCCTTAATCTGGCAACGCCTTGAACCCGGCTTTTTTTAACATCCTGCCAGGACTAAAACTCCACCGATGCCTCAAAATAAAAGCTTCTTCCTGGCATCGGTAGATTTTCAGGCAAGCTCGGCAGGGCGGGTTCATGCGGACTGGCATCGAACGCATTGCGTAAAGACGCGGAAAGGTTAACATGCTTGGACAGTTTTTTACCCCGTAAAGTCAGGTCAACGGTTTTATAATCAGACAGTTCCCGATTATCGCCTAAAGCCGTCGTCCTGCCGCTTATCCAGTTAAGCTGGGGTTGGAGCTGCCATTGCGGCAAAAAATGCCAAACGGCGGCGGCATAGATATGGTGTTCAGGCACACCGGTCACCCGGTTATTAGTTTGCTTGTTCCTTGCATCTTGCCAGGCATAGTTGCCCAATATATTCCAGTGTTCCAGAGCTTGCCAGTTCCATTCCAGCTCACCACCATAACCGTCTTGATTGCCGTTATTCTGAAAAGTGGAAGAAAGTTTGCCGGCATCAGGAAGCAGCGTAATTAAATCTTCAATCTGGTAATAATACAAATTAGCCGCGACCCTAAGTGTAGGGACGGGGCGGTAATCAAATGCCCATTCGTAGGTATTGATATGCTCTGGATTTAACGCTTTATTACCCAGTTGAACTGGATTATTTTGATTGCCCAGCTCGGAAAAATTGGGCGCCCTAAACGCCCGTCCATACAATAATTTGCTGGTAAGTTGTTTATTAATATCCCAAACCAAAGCCGTACGCGGATTAATGGTGCCACCAAAGTCAGAATATTCATCATAACGTACCCCGGCAGTCAACTGCCAGCCATCAGCCAGTTGCCATTCGTCCTGCGCAACAAAAGACAAAATGGATCGGTGTGTATTCGGCAAGTACTTAAAAGGCGTACCGGAAACGTTGGTTAATGTGCCGCCAATAACATTCAAATTAGGCGGTGGAAGCAGTGTTGTTGCATCAATAACGCCTGGGCCAAAATTGGTAAGCTGTTTTATGACAATGTCTTCGTAGCGAAAACCAGCGCTAACCAATATTTGATGATGGGCCAGCCCCCGATAAATTGAACTTAATTCAATCGAAGGGATGTTCTCAACTTGAGTTGAATTGCTGATAACGCCCTGGGACATTAAAACTAATGAGCCAGGCGTTACAAAATTGACATTCGCATCTGAATCAATAGGTAATACTGAATTGGCTGGAAATGCCCGAAATTTTGTTTGTAAGTCATAATGCAGATTACTGCCATGCGCAACCAGCTCCCAGTCTTCAAACCAGTCTTCTGTTGAAAAGCGCATATCAGCGACATATTGTTCACCATAAGCAACGCCATATTGTTCACCGTTCACATCGCTTTTTGGGTCCAAAGCACCTGCTATGCCAGCGCGAAGGCCGCCATCCAGGCTATAAGCCCAGAAGCCCGCATCCCAATGTTTACGTTGCAGATTGAGATGGGCATTGAAATTTTCATATCCCATGTCCATGACCCCCGGCGCATGCGAGGCATGGGTACCAAACGCACTGTCCAAAGCGGTTTGGGCATCGGCTTTAATGACACGGCTACCATCATTACCGGAATGCTGATATTGCAGGCTGGTTGCGACATCCCATCCTGCCCACTGGGCACTGTATTGCCCCCATTCGCTTCGGCTGTCATGGTTACCTATCCGGCTACCGATGACCGTGCCATTGATATCCTCGGCTTTTTTGGTGATGATGTTGACGACACCGGCAAACGCATCCGCACCATACATTGCTGAACCTGGCCCGCGTATCACTTCTATTTGAGCAATCGCATCAATTGGTAATTCTAAGCCGATCATAAGCGTGCCACGAAACGCCGTAGTTACGCGAGTTCCGTTTAATAAAAACAAAACTTGCGAATTTGTCGCGTTTTTTATGCCGCGTACACTGTAATGGTAATCGCCGGTCAATTCTTGCAAACTGGCATGGACACCCGGTACGGTCTCCAGAACCTCATGCAGTTCGGTCGCCCCCATAGCCTTAATCTGTTCAGAGGTGATGACACTGGTGACAGCGGCGGACTGAAACACTGGCTTGGGTGTGCCGGTGGCAATCGTGACGGGTATTGCGGCGAGTTCAGCGGGTGACATCGCAAAATAATCATCGACTTTAGTCTCGGCAAGCACCAAGCCCGCACTAGAGCAGAAGCCAAAAATCAGGCACTGGACTGAAATCGAAAGCTGGCGTTTCATAACTGTCATCGCTATACAAAAGGTTTTATTAAGACAAGATCGTCAAGCGGCACCGGCTTGCCGATACCGTAGCCCTGGGCATAATCTACGCCCAAAGTAGAAAGGGCATCAAAAATCTGTTTATTTTCAACAAATTCGGCTATGGTCTTTTTGCCCATAATATGGCCCACTTCGTTAATGGATTTCACCATGGCGAGATCCACTTTATCATCCAAAATATCCTTGACAAACAAGCCATCAATTTTAAGAAAATTGACGGGCAGATTTTTCAGATAGGCAAAAGAAGACAATCCGCTGCCAAAATCATCGAGGGAAAATAAACAGCCTTTTTCCCGTAAGTGACGGATGAATTCCATGGCATGGGATAAGTTAGTAATCGCGGCGGTTTCTGTTATCTCAAAGCAAATCTTGTCTGTTGGAATGTTCCAATCGCTAAATTGTTTTGAAATAAACGCCAACATGGTTTCGTCGGCTAGCGACAAGCCGGACAGGTTGACGGAACACAACGACAGTTGGTCCAGAAAATTCGGTTTCCCGGCAATCCATTCGAACAAATTTCCAATTACCCAGCGGTCTATTGCTGTTGCGAGGTTGTAACGTTCCGCAGCCGGTAAAAATGCGCTGGGCGGAATAATGTTGCCATGCCCGTCCTGGTAACGCACGAGCGTTTCAAAATGCAAGCCTTCGTCCCGCTCAGCAATAGACACAATCGGCTGCCCGTAAAGGCGGAAACGATTGTGTTCAAGACCGTGCTGAATTTTTTCAACCCATTGCATCTCTCCGTGCCGCATCGCCAATTCTTCATCGTCGGGCAGATAAATATGCACCCGGTTACGGCCTTTATCCTTCGCGGCGTAGCAGGCCGCATCGGCCTCTTTCAGTAAAGTGACCGCGCTGCAACGGGTATTGTGTATCGAGGTCACGCCGATACTGACGCCAACAGTAAAACGCCTGTCTTCCCAGGCAAAATGATAATCCTTGATGGCATCGCGTATCTTTTCGCAGGCTATAAGTGCCTCATTGAGGGAGCAATCATACATTAGCACCCCGAACTCATCGCCTCCCAAACGGGCAACAAAGTCATGCCGCCGGACCTGTTTTTTTAAGACATCGCCTAATTGTTTGAGCAGCTCATCACCGGCAAGATGCCCACAGGTGTCATTGACTACTTTAAATTGGTCAAGATCCAGATAACACAACGCATGTTCAGTGTTACTGAGATGCGCCAGAGCTATCGCATTGACGATGGCTTTATCGAATTCGCTACGGTTTGACAACCCTGTCAAGACATCATGGCTGGCCTGATAGGCTATTTGTTCCGTTAACTTGCGCGTTTCTGTCACGTCTTCACAGACCAGCAACACACTACGCGGCTCATAGCCGCTTTCAACAAGGCGGGCAGCCGCCCGCACCCAAATAATCCGTCCATTTTGGCAAATCTGTCTAAGTTCCTGCTTATGTACAAGCAAAGGATTAAGCAAGCACTGTGCTAACAGATCGTGTACTTCGGATAAATCATCGGGATGAATAAAATCGAAGAGATGGCGGTCCTGCAGCTCATCAATAGGCAAACCCAGATGATTGGCCCCAGTAAGGTTTGCCGAAATGATAAGGCCGTCTTCCGCCAAATTAAACACCATCGTGGGGTTATCGTTATACAGTGTCAGATAACGGTCTTTTGCCCGTATCAACGCCTGATTTTGTATATCGACTGTCCTGATCAGGTCATTGAACGCATCCACCAGGACGCCGGTTTCATCATCGTGAACTTTTTCTGCCCTTAATGAATAATCCCGGGTATCGCTGATCGTTTTAACGGTTTGTACCAGCTTTTTAATGGGCAATGAAATCAGTTTGATTAACGGCGCTGATAAAAAGAAATTCATAACCGACACACCGGCCAGCACTAAAAACAATAGGCCGGTGAACTGTACTTTGTGCCAATAGGCTTTAGAAAAATCGGCCTGGACAAGGACTGTCCCATAGCGTTCGTCACGGTCAATAATCGGCGTGATAACGTATAGGCGCCTATTGTCAAAATGTGTTTTTTCCTGTCCTACAAATAACGGGCAACCCCATGATTGATGGTTGCTTTTCAGCAGTTGCGCAAAAATACGGTCTTTTGCATCGTATAAACAGGCGGCCTGCACGGCAGGTTCCATGTTAAGGACGGCAAGATTTTCATTAGCCAGCGCAACATCCTGGAACATCACGGCGGCAATGCTACGGTTACCAATGAGTGTTGCCAGTGTTGTCAAATCGTCCTTGGCTTTTTGTTGGAACTCGGCAATTTCAAGTAGGAGCAAAAACACGCCCGCAAATAGCAATGAGATTAGGCTGGGAAATATTACCGTCAGCAGCAATTTTCGATGAATGGACAGATTACGGATCTTATTAATCATGTCCTTCCCCACCAATAATTTCGGAGACTTCCAATAATTTTGCGCTGATTTTCAAGCTGTTTTTTTTAATGGCCTGCAAATTAACCTGCAGTTTTATTCTGCCTTCTTTGTTCTCAAAGCCAATCATTCCGCCTTGCTCCGCAAATTCCTTGCCTTCTCCGACGGTTAATGTTGCCGTAAACGCGTTGACCGACGGCAAGTTTTTAAGGGAACTGATATAAACGATATGGCAACGCGCCTGGCCCGTTAAACGATCCAGCCTGATCAGTTTGATGGGCAGTCCCAATGCGTTGCGTTGTTCGATAGGATTAATCAAATCGCCAAAAGGATCATCACCTAACAAACAAAGATTGAAAGTTTTGGCATTATCATCACTGGGCCAAGTGATGAATTTGGTAAAGTTATACAGATAACCTGCTTTTATTTTATATTCAACAGGGGCTTCATCGGCGTGAAGTGTTGGTAAAAACAACAGGCTGCCCAACAGAAATAACGGCAATTTTGTGATATTCATTGTGCGATTTTGCCGTTGCTGTAAAAAACCGTGTAGATACATTATTGCTTAGGAATGTGCATAAAATAACTTAGTCAATTACTAAAGCCGTCTTTTCAGGGACGGCGGTATAGTTCCACTGCCTAAGGTGCTTATCAAAAACGATGCG
>JAUYEP010000104.1 GCA_030689765.1 Methylovulum sp. | reverse complement strand
CGGGTTACGCTACGCTAACCCGACCTACGCGGCCTGAAGGTAAGCGTTATGTTACGACGCGGCTTTAATTTTTAAATCCTTAAATTTGTCTTCATATTCTTTTACTTTATGCTTCATCACTTCTTTAAGCGGAAAGGTATTGCTGATCACATCAAGCAGCCGTTCTGTGCTTAATGCCGTGCGATTATCCACAAACGCCACTTCAATGGCTTCTTTAACCACCGCCTCAATATCGGCGCCTGAAAAACCATCGGTTTTTTCGGCTAATTTTTTGACATCAATAGCGACTGAGTTTTTATTGCGTTTTTGTAAGTGAATGGTAAAAATGCCTTCGCGTTCGGCACACGTTGGGAAATCCACATAAAAAATTTCATCAAAACGACCTTTGCGTAACAATTCTGGCGGCAATGCCGAAATATCATTCGCGGTGGCTAACACAAACACCGCACCGGTTTTATCCTGCATCCAGGTTAAAAAGTACCCAAACAAGCGCGTGGCGACTTCCGAACCGGCACCGCCGCTGCCAATACCGACAAAGGCTTTTTCCAACTCATCCACCCATAACACGCACGGGCTAACTGCTTCGGCAAGTTGCAAGGCGCGGCGCATATTCGACTCGCTTTCGCCGACATATTTGCCCATCAGCGAACCGACATCCAAACGCAACAACGGCAGTTTAAATAATGACGCGGTGGCTTTAGCCGTTAATGATTTACCGCAACCCGGCATTCCAACAATCATCACGCCTTTGGGTGCTTCCACGCCAAACGCCAGGGCTTCATTTAAGTTATGCAACACATTGGCTTTTTGTTTGAGCCAGGTTTTTAATTGCGTTAAACCGCCGACATCGTTGAGTTGTTCAACGCTGGACACCATATCGAGAATGCCGGATTTTTTGATGATTTGTTCTTTTTCTTTTAATACCAAATCAATATCTTCACTACCGACATGGCCATCTTGCTGATAGCCACGATACAGTAATTGAGTAATTTCATGCTCGCTTAAGCCTCGAAACGCCAGCGTTAAATCCGCTAATGCTTTGCTGTCAATAGTGTCATCCAGCCGGTCTACAAAACGGTTAATGATTGCACGAATGTTTGCTTCATCGGGCAATGGCAACTCAAACAGCGTAATAAATTTTTCTAATTCAGGCGGAATGCAGGCTTGCGAAGATATTAACAGCACGGTCGCGTTGGTGTCGTCATCATGTAGCAATTTATGGGCTAACGCTTTTAAGCGCGTAATGACTAAGGGATTATCACGCATTGCCAAATGCGCGTCCTTAATAACTAAAAAATGCTGCGTCAATTCGTCGTTTAGCCAGTTTTCTAGTGTGCTAGCTAAATCCCGATAATCGGCTAACGGTTGTTTGTGTTGAAAATCCACCACACCCCGCGCCATATTCCATTCGTAAATTTTATGCTTGTCCTCGGCGGCAAGTTGGGTGATTAATTGGTCAGCTTGTTGTTCTTCAAAAGTGACTAAATACAACAGCGGGTAATGGGATTCAATATGGGCGCGGATGTTGGCGTATAAGGTTTCGGTGTTGGTCATGGTTTTCTCATGGTTGTTTTAACAGAATTTCAAAACCGGCTTGTTCAAAGTGCTTAGCCACACAAGGCATGATTATCAAGCAAGATTTTCATCATGTCCTAACCAAAAGCTATTAGGCAAAGGGTTATCAAAGTCTTCGCTCATCGTTGCCAGTCCCCGATGCTGGCCAAAGACTCTTTTTTTGGATTTTTCGGTGAACGAAACCAATTGTATTCGGGTTTGATTGTCACCGAGAATGAAAACGTCTTCCCCTTGTTCTACTAGATTGATAAGTTCAGGGAGTTTATTTTGGGCTTCTTGCAAGGATATGTTTAGCATGGCATCTCTCTTTTTCGCTTCAATCATTAACGTTGTCGTTTTTTACGCTTATTTTCCTTGTGTCGTTTAGCGTAACCCGACATTCTGCATCGTGTTTTTGCCAAGCGGAAGGGTGAAAAGAATCTTGTTTATTACCTAATGCGATCAGGGCGGCGGTATCCACAAAAACTGTTTTCATTGCTTATCAAGACCGTAAAGATAGTGGCCGTGATTAAGGGCAAAATCTTCAATCCCCGTATCCGTGGTAGGTAGAGAAATATCAGGATTTGTCCAAGGATCATCTATAGCGGTTTGTTGTTTTGAAAAAACGGCGAAGAATTTGGCTTCAGTTATTAAACTTTGCTCTAATTCTTTAATGCGTTGTTTTAAACGCTCTTGCGGTAAGGCATCGGGGACATTAATGGTAATTTGCATGATGGTTTCCTCGTGTGATTTAAGAGAGTATCTACGCGGCCGTAATGCGGTTTCTCGATAGTAAACCACCATCAATGTGCCACCAAAATGGCGGATTGCCTAACGGCGAATCCGCCTTACAGATTTTGGTCATAATGGCTGGTTTTGTTGGGTTAATGAAAGGGTGCTGCTGGTGTGAAAAACATGTTTTGCACGCCGGTTTTTGGAGCGCGGCCATCTTGGCCGCAACCTGCGGGCAGGATGCCCGCGCTCCAGGTTTGTGGGGCTTTAGCGGGTTACCAAGCTCTAGTTTGGGAACGGGCAACGAGCAATAAGGCGGTCAGCATTTCAATAAAACTGTTCATAATCATCGTGGTTGCCAATCCAAAACCACGTCACGGTATCGCCTTCCATAATGCCAAGCGCACGATAACCGCGTGTGATTCTGACTGACCACACGTCTTCGGCATGGTTGACGCATTTAAAATGCAATGACGGATGAAAAGGGTTATTCGACCATATAACATACGTTTTTCGGGCTTTGCGGCGTATTGCCCCGTCTAATCGCCGATAATTTTCCCAAAAACTGGGCAAAGTCATCGACTTCATAAGTCATCACTATTTAAAGGTTGCGCCAAGCCTTCTTTAATTTGCTGTTTTGCCAACCAGGCTTTCTGGATCAAGTTATCTTGCGTTTTTGCAAACGCCTCATCCCAAGACAGCTCATCTTGCAGATCGGCAACATAAGATTGTAAATGCTCAATGATTTGGTTTTGGGTGGCATCGGGCAATGTCCCCATCATTTTAACAACTGTGGCAATGGCTTCTGATGACATACTAATTTCCTTCTTTTTTGATTCAGGATTGGTTGTTTAGTAACGGTAGGTCGGGTTAGCGTGAGCGTAACCCGACATTTTTTGTCGAGTGTGCGTCGGGTTACGCTACGCTAACCCGACCTACGCGACTGATGGTGGGCATAGGTTTCTCTTTTATGAATAGGTAAGGAATGGGTACAGAACGACTTCGTTGTGTGTAACCTCGGTGGATGCCATGACTGCCAGTCCTCAAAGGACTGGCAGTCATCATATTGCCGAACTGTGTCAGGCTCATTCCTAAGTAGTAGGTGTGCAGTCGCTTAAGCGATTGCACGAAAACAGCTAAAGCTGTTTTATTCCTGTTTTTTTGAGTTAGGCAAACAAGCCAAATGTTACCGCGTTAAACATGCCTTTTGCCACCGCTTTGGTATTTTCATAAGCTGATTCTATGAGTTTGGCGGCGGTTTTAACAATGACTTTACCCCCCGCATAAATGGCATCACCGATTGCGCTGCCTGCAATGCCGCCGACTACCGCACCAACAAAAGCACCGACGGGGCCTAGTGCTAAACCTAATGCCGCGCCTTGCACCGAACCGGCAAGGCCGCCCACGGCGGTGCAAGTGACATTGCCCATTGCATCCAGTGCTTCAAGCGGACTTAATTCACCTTTGGCACATTTGAATAAGCATTTGGCGTTTTCCATTCCCACATAGACGATATTGGCAATTTTTCCGGCGGGGGTGTTTTTTAGCACACTTAGCCAACCACTTTTGACCGCCACCACTACCGCGCCAGACACCGCGACTTGTACGCCGACATTCCCTGCACTTTTGAGGGATGAGGTAAAAAATTCCTGTAAATCTTCGTTGGCGGGACGGTTTTCTTTGCCCGTCAGCGCATTCCATGATCGCCGTGCTAAAATCCGTGCGCCTTGAAAGCCGGCGTTGAACGCGGCGGCAATCACGGCTTGTTTGCCAATTTGTTTGGCAATGGTCATGCGATTGGTGTCATTCCATTCATATACTTGGCTTTCTTGTTCTGATTGAGCTTTTTGTTGCAGTTCCTTCGCCGCTTCTTTAGATAACGGTTTGGAACTAACGCCGTCTATTTCGATGATTTCAGTGCTGTTGGCATTACCGTGACCTTCTGGCACTAACTTTTGTTGACCTCGATAATCACCTTTTTTAAATAATTTGGCGCTAGTATCGGCATCAGCGCCGTATTTTGACTGATAGCGCCGTACCAACTTACCGTTGCCATCATAAATGCCAATATCCATCGAGTTTTTGCCATAGATTTCACCCGGTTTTGATTCCAGAACTTTGGCACGGTAAGCGCTGCCTTTGGCTGCCGCATCAATATTAAAGGTGTTGGCATGGTGATGTTCAGCGATAAAACCATCCAGATTGGGATTTTGGCTGATGAGTCCGTCGTTTCGGATCACGGCCTCCCAATTTTTTTGATTGGCGTATTTCAATACGTCATCAATACCTTGCGCGTATTGGCTTACATCAGTCACTCCTGCGCTGCCCGCCCCTTGTTCAATTTTTTTCGCCAGCCAGGCTTCGCGGCTTTTGCCTTTATCTAGGTGGGCGTATAAATCGGCTTTTTCGTCGTTGTTTTTCTGTACCGTGGCAACGATGGTTAAGGCGGTTTCGCGCCGTTCGGCATCATCACGCCAAAGGTCTGGGTATTTGGCAAATTCTTGTTCCAGCCAAACCTCTAAGGGCAAGGTATGTTTGTGGTGTGTGTAAGAATCGACAAAGCTTGCAATCACGCCGGTGGTTTTGTTGGTATTTTCTGCGTTATCGAATAACGCTGCTGCCGCTTGGTCTGCCAATAAAGCTTCATTGCTTTCGTTGACAATAAAACCGGTGGTGTTATCAATGACAACGGGTTGTGGTAAATGGGTCATGGTGTTTGCCTCGGGGTGTTGGTGGTTGTTAAATTTAAGTCTAAAACTTGGTAATAACGGGGACGCCCCGTTGATCGCGGCGCTAAAAAGTTACGGTTTCGCCTCGTCATCATTTAAATAGTCACGTAGGCTTTGCAATAAGCTGATGCGTAATTCATTTGGGGCAATGATGCTAACGTGCGGAATCCAGTATTTTATCAATGGCAATAGCTGGTTATCATGGGCGATGCGTGACGAGATAATCAGGCTGCCGTCTTCCAGTTCTTTGTCTATCTGCTGGTTGGGGAGCAAGTCGCGGCGTTTAAAATAGGGCGCAACGCGGTGTTCGACTTTCAACACCACTTCCCATTTGTTTTCGCTAAACCAAATGCTGTCGTCCTGTTCAATGAGCGTGTTGAGGTCGGCTTCGGGGCTAAATACCCGTTTATCCACTTGGATGCTTTTTAATTGGCTAAAACAAAACGTTTTAATTTGCTGCTCGTCTTTGGCCGCCAAATACCAGATGCCATTATGATTAACCAGTTTATACGGTTTGATAGCGGTGTATGTTTTACCTTTGTAGATAAAATGGATTAACTGACGCTGGACGATTGCTTGTTCGAGTTGTTTAAAATCGCTGTTTTTGTCAGACAAATCTTCGTAATGATGGCCTTTGACCAGATAGGCATGGCTGATACGCGCATCAAAAATTTCACTCAAAAAATTGTCACTTAATACCGGAAATAACGCCTTGATACCGGATAAACTGGCAAAGCGTTGGATGTCGGCGGTGGTCAGTTTGCCCAGATAATAAGGATCAAGGGCGAAATAATGTTGGTCTTTGGTAAACGGTAGGTAAGCCAGACGTTCCAGTAAGTCCCGCTGAATGGTGCGTAAGGTCACGCCAAATTCCTCAGCGAGTTGATGTGGATCGAGTTTTTCACCGCGATTGAGCTTAATCAGTATTTCGGCTAGACGCACGGATACTTTTTCATGCGTAGAGGAAGTGGTTGTTTTAGCCATAGTCTTGGGTTGATGCGTTGATGGATGGCAAACGATAGCACAGGGGGACGACAGGTTATGTCATTGTGCTTTGGTCACCTAAAAATATTAGACTTGTTTTAACTGAAAAAAATGTTAACAATAAACTAATAGGACTTACGCATTGACGGAAGGCTTAAATTGTGGGTTCAAATATTCCTTGCCGATCATAAATCCCGTGACGAATGAGGCAACCACATCCTTATACAAAGCCTTTTGCCATGGGTAAGCATTACTGATGATTTCAGCAAACTGCATCCGTTGCAGGTGGACATAGCCACAAAGGGCGGCGAAGATGTGGTTGAGTATCGGCACTTTGCCGCGTACTGTCCATAGACCACCCTTGTGGTGGGAACTTTTCGATATTGCAAACCTG
>JAUYEP010000095.1 GCA_030689765.1 Methylovulum sp. | reverse complement strand
GGCACGCCCCTTACCTTTACGTTATGCCCCACCCCGCCATCACCTCATAAACAACCCAAACCGCCCGATATGGGGCAATGCCCAACGGTTTACGCAACCCAGCAAGCAATAATCACAAATCCCATGTATTGCTCGCTTTTTATTGACATGACTTAAGCATAAAAGCACTGCTCAAGTCAGTCAATAGCGTATTAGTGTTTAGTGAGGCTGTGAGGGGTACGCTTCGCCAGAATTAAATATTTTTGGAAAAGCATCAAAAATATTGAATCCCGCCCCGCACAGCTGGGTAGACCGGATGTAGCCCGATAAAACCCATTACCGTAATTAATGGACAACGCATTTAAAAACAAGGCAATCGCAGCAAGGCCACGCCCGAAGCGTGGGCGGCATTTAGCGCAGCCAGAAGTGCAAGCACGTTCTGACCGCACTTGAATTGCCGCCAAATCGCCTTGCTGCGATTGCCTTGTTATGCGCCTGTTTGAATATTGAAACGAAAATCAAACATGATACTTTTGATGCTTTTGATGCTTTAAAAATTCAAATAGGCTATGATTGAAATTAGATTCAAATTTCAATAGGGTAATTTATGAGAGGCGGAAAAAGAGAGGGTGCAGGGAGAAAACGCAAAGAACCCACCAAAATGTACAGACTACCGGTAGAAATGGAAGATAAAATAAAAGCAATGCTAGAAGACCAAAACACGGAAAAACAAAACGATAGAAAAGCGATTCAAAAATCTAAAGAGCCTGTAAAGCCTATATTCCCTATCCTTACAAACGAACAGAAAAGAAGATTAAGAATATGGCTAACATTACATAAATTTGCAAAAGACCTAACCGAGGCAAGAAAAATAACTAATACCCCTAAACTGACAAAAGAAACCGTATTAAAACACTATGAGATGGCAGGGGAAAAGTATAACTGGACTATCACCGACATATTTAACCTGTGTCCAATCGATTAACCCAGAATCAAAAAGATAATAAAGCTCATTAGATTATTCATTGGACAAACAAGCGGCAAAATGAAGAGATATCCGACATCTTAGAGCTTGTTTGTCATCAATTAAATAATCTAATGAGCTTTAATGAGGTTACGATATGTAGTGTCTATTACGTGATACAGAAACGTCACCCAACGGGACAAAAATCAAACCTAGGCACAACAAGACGTTTGAACGGACGGCATGTAATTAATCGGCTTTAAAAAACGCCCTACCGCCGCCGCTCAACTCTACGTTGGGCAATCTCTTTCTCGAATTTTACCAAGGACAAACCAAATGAGCAAAACCTTCGCCATAGCCATAACAGCCGTATTATTGGGCCTAAGCCAATCAGCAACAGCGGATTTGACCACCGGACTCGCGGCACATTATACATTTGACAATTGCAAGGCTACTGACAGTAGCGGCAATGGCAATAATGGGCACTAAAGTCGGCGGGTTGAAATGTGTCACAGGAATATCCGGCAAGGCCATGCAATTCGATGGCTCCACGGGTTACATCACAGTGCCTAATTCCACCTCACTGAATCCCGTCAGCCAATGGACAATGTCGTTTTGGGTGAAAGCGCAACAAACCAGCAGATCAGCATCTCCTATATTGCATAAAGGCGGAGAATCGGACAGAATAATTGGAGCCAACCGGGAATACACCGTTTGGGTTGACAAACTGCCAGCTTTCGAGCAAGCCTCCGGAGGAGACGGCGTGGGGCAACATTACATGTATTCTCCGAAGATTTCATTGGCGAAATGGATTCATTATGTCGGGGTGATTGATCGAGTCAACCATGTCATGTCAATTTATCTGAATGGTAAAAAAGCAGCCCAAATTGATGATTCTTACAGCAGTATCAACAATAATACTCATGATTTGCGCATCGGCGGGATGGAGGAACGAGAACCACATCTTTGGCCCTTCTTTAAAGGCACCCTCGACGACATCCGCCTTTATAATCGTGTGCTTACGGTGGACGAAATTGCAGGACTCTACAACATGAGCCAACCAATTAGCGGAACAACAAAGGGATTGCAGCAGATCAATGTGACTTGCACAAATACCACGACTGGTCAGACAGTGACTATACCAACACAAACCAGTACGGCTTGGGATTGTAAAAAAGCTGGGTTAAAAACACAGCCTAATCAGGCGGTCAATATCTCAGTTGATGGAAACACCTATCCGTAATTGTAAAGTATGGCCCGGATGGAGTCCGCAAAATCCGGGCCTAACTCTAATAGTAGAGAACAAAAACCTGGGGTTTCCTTGAAAGCATCAGTGTATATTGAAACGTCCGTTTTCAGCTATCTGACAGCACGGTCAAGTAATGATTTACGCGCCATGGCAAACCAAAGCGCGACATCAGAGTGGTGGGAAGCACAACGACCCAATTACCGCATTTTTGTGTCTGAACTTGTCATATCCGAAGCCAGTAAAGGCCATCCAGAAGCCGCACAACGTCGGCTAGCTGCAATCAACGATCTGCCATTACTCCAAATTTCCCCCGAAGTTCGGGTTCTGGCGCAGGCACTTATCGAAAATCATGCGCTGCCCCCAAAAGCCGAGGCAGACGCTTACCATGTAGCTATTGCTGTCGTGAACGGAGTCGAGTATTTACTTACATGGAATTGCACGCATATTGCCAACGCACATACACGGCCTAAAATCGAAGCCACCTGCCGGGCGCATGGCTACGAACCGTCTGTTATCTGCACCCCGCTTGAACTTACTGAGGATTGAACTATGTGGCAAGACCCAATTGTTGCCGAAACGCGTACACTCAGAGACGAATATGCACGTCAGTTTAACTACGACGCTGACGCTATTTTTGAAGACCTCATGGCAAAACAAGCCATGCACCTAGGGCGTGTGGTTTCATTACCGCCACGCAAGGTTATTGGCTTGAAGTATGTCGGCGACAAACCTCAAGCCTGACTGGGCGTTGGGCGGTCTAAATTTGGGCGGGGTCAGGCTTGTTTCTGTCGGGTGTTTTCGGGCTGGCGGGGCTAGTCTTTCCCGTTATGCGGCGGCACTGCGGTGTGGCGGTTTTTTTCGGGTTCGGGTCAAGCGTCATCTTATGCCCAACAAGCCAGTCAAAGGGACTGCCCGCCATTCCGGCTGGCAAAGTCAGTTTTTTTCGCTGGTAAGCGGCTTCGCTGCAAGCAATCACGCGGGCAGCCCCTTACCGTAACGTTAGGCTTTCTGAGGCGAAAGTTTCAGCTTTCGGTTTGTCTTCGTTAGCTTTAGTGTTGCGGGCAGTTTTTTGGTTTGGTTCGGGCTTCCGTTACAAACTTGCAGCTTGGGTGTGTTTTTTGCGGGCATCGGCTAGTTCGGTGGTGTCGCACAGTCGGATGCGTTTGCGTCATGCGCGGAATGGCTTGGGTGCTGTTATCCGTCTTGGGGGTGTGCCGCGCACGACGCAAGCCGCAGGCCCAGTGTTTGGTCAGCGTCTCGCGCAAGGTCTGGCTTTTTTATCCGCGTCGGCTTGAGCTTCGGTGTGCTACCCTGCCTAACATGGCGGTCAAAGGGACGCGCCGACCTGGTGCGGTTTTGAAGTTTTGTGTGTTTCAAGGTTCAGTGGCTTCGTTAATCTTCTGTGATCGGCACGCCCCTTACCTTTACGTTAGGCGTTTTTGGGTAAAGGCTTCAGGTTTGGTTTGCCTTCGTCAGCTTCGGTGATAGCGGACAGTTTTTTGGTTTGTTTCAGGCTTCCGTTCCCCGTTTGTAGTTTGGTTTTTGCGGTTGCTCCGTTGGGTTCGTGCCGGTGCTTCGGATTAGCCAGTTAGTTTTGCTGGGTTTGGGCTAATCAACGGCGGGGTGCTGTTGTTGCTTCAAATCCGGCGGTTGTTTGGGTTTGGGTTGCGTCTGTATCAATCGCCGCCCTGCCGAATGGGCGTTTCTATCCGGGCTATTGCTTTTACCGTGCCGTTGGGCGGGTTGCTTTTGTGGCGGTGGTTTCTGTGGGCAGCAAGGCGGGTTGCTTCGGCTGTCACGCTGGGGGTTTCTTTTCGGTTTGTTTCTGGCATCTGTCGTTTGGCAAGCAAGTTGTTTCAGGTCGGGTGTTTTAAATTTGAGTCTGGGTTGGTGGTTTTTTCTAGGCTTTTCCGGTTTAGGCTCGGCGGCAAGGTTCGGTTAGCATTGTGTTTTGCGCTAATGCACAGCAGGAAAACTGGCTTTTTTTGGTGGGTGGTCGCTGGGTTTTGGCGTTTACTGCCGGGCCTAACAAGTCAGTCAAAGGGACGCGCCGCCCGTTGGCGGTTTTGAAGGTTAGTTTTTTATCAGGGTTCGGCGGCTTCGTTTTACTTTCGCTAGCGGCGCGCCCCTTACCGTAACGTTAGGCTTTCTAGGATAAAAACTCTCGGTTTTGGTTTGCCTTCGTCAGCTTTGGTGGTGACAAACAGTTTCTGGGTTTGGTTCGGGCTTCCGTTACAAACTTGCAGCTTGGGTGTGTTTTTTGCGGGCATCGGCTAGTTCGGTGGTGTCGCACAGTCGGATGCGTTTGCGTCATGCGCGGGGGAAACTTGGGTTGCGATTATGT
>JAUYEP010000092.1 GCA_030689765.1 Methylovulum sp. | reverse complement strand
GGAAAAATACCAATTGTTCAAGATGTGTTGCGGTGACGACATTGCCACACCGTTTTTATTTCCCGATTTAGAGATTGATTTAAAAGAAGTGTTCCTCGAATACCCCCCCTTTATTTAAAACAAGGATAAGGAAAAACCATGCAAGTCTTCATAGAAAATCTGGCGGCAAGCCATAACTATCAGCCTACACGTTTGATGCTGATATTAAGGGCGATACAAGACCGTTATCACTACATTCCTGAGCCGGCGATAAGGCAACTGGCAGGGCTACTAAAGATCCCCGGCACACAGATTATCGGTGTCATTGAGTTTTACAGTTTTTTTCATCTTACCCCGCGCGGTCAGTATGAGTTGCTTATCAGTGATTCGATTACCGACCACATGCTGGGCAAACATAATCTGATGGCCTATCTGTCTGCAAAATTACAGGTTGCTGTCGGAGCGGTCCGTAGCGATGGTCTGGTTAGTCTTGATAACATGTCCTGTAGTGGATTATGTGACCAAGGCCCGGCTGGATTGGTCAACGGCTATGCGTTGACGCGTTTGGACCGCCCGCGCATAGACCTTATCACCGACCTGATTAATCAGCAAAAGCCATTGGACAAATGGCCCGGCGAGTTATTTCAGGTAAACGACAATCTCATCAAATCCGGCTTGCTGCTGGATGATCCGATTGCACCGGGCGATGCGCTTAGGGCGGCTTTTAAACGGGGCTTGCAGGAAACGCTGGCGGAAATCACCCAATCCGGCTTACGTGGACGTGGCGGTGCAGGTTATACCACGGGCTGGAAATGGCATCTGTGTTATGAAGGGCCTGAAGAGAATGCGTTTTGTGATGTAGATGCACAAAAACAATTGCAGCGGTATGTGATTTGCAATGCTGATGAAGGCGAGCCGGGTACATTTAAAGACCGTGTGTTATTAAGCAGTTACGCCCATCAAGTCTTTGAGGGCATGACTGTCTGTGCGGCAATTGTCGGCGCAACCGAAGGCTTTTTATATTTGCGTGGTGAATATCTGTTTCTTTACGACAAACTGCAAGCGATATTGGCGGAACGTCGGCAAGCCGACCTGTTGGGTGGCAATATTCTGGGTAAGGGCATTGCATTTGATATAGAAATCTGCTTGGGCGCCGGCGCTTATATTTGCGGCGAAGAGTCCGCACTCATCGAATCGCTGGAAGGTAAAATGGGCATACCACGCAACCGTCCGCCGTATCCGGTCACGCAAGGTTATCTAGGTAAGCCAACGGTGGTGAACAATGTCGAAACGTTTATGGCCGCTGCAAGTATCGCGGTTAATGGCGGCAACGGGTTTGCCAACATGGGCACGGAAAAATCCAAAGGCACGAAAATTTTAAGCATCAGCGGTGATTGCAGCCAGCCAGGCATTTACGAATACCCGTTCGGGGCCACTATCCAGACCATTTTGAATGACTGTGGTGCTGATGATGTGCTAGGGGTTCAAATTGGCGGCCCATCGGGCACGTTTATCTCCAACCAGGAATTAGGCCGCAAGTTGGCCTTTGAAGATTTGGCGACCGGCGGCTCATTCATCATCTTTAACAACAGCCGCAATATCCTCGATATTGTCCATAACTTCACACACTTTTTTGCCCATGAAAGTTGCGGTTTTTGTACGCCATGTCGCGTCGGCACGTCCCTTTTGAAACAGCAGCTGGATAAAATTGTTGACGGGCATGGTTCGGCGGGAGATATAGTCGCGCTGGAAGAGTTGTGCCAGTTAGTGAAAAGCAATAGCCATTGCGGCTTGGGTCAAACGGCGGCCAATCCCATACTCACCACCTTGGAGCGTTACCCTGAACTGTACCAAAGTCAATTGAAAAAGATCAGCTATGAACCCGGATTCGATCTGGATGGCGCTTTGGAAACTGCAAGACGCATGGCACAGCGCAACGATGCCGCCGCGCATTTGGAGCAAATTGGAGAAGATCATGAATAAAACCATCACGATTGACGGCAAAACTATCCCGTTCGAGGACGGGCAGACCATCATGGCCGCGGCGACGGCTGCGGACGTTTATATCCCGCATTTATGCCATCATCCTGAATTGTCGCCGCATGGCAGCTGCAAGTTATGTACCGTCAAAGTCAATGGCCGTAACTGTTCCGCCTGCACGTTTCCGGCAGCAGAAGGTCAGGATGTCTTAAACAATACCAAAGAAATCAATGATGACCGGCAGAAAATCACACAAATGCTGTTTGTCGAAGGCAATCATTTTTGCCCCTCCTGCGAAAAAACCGGCAACTGCCAATTGCAGGCGGTGGCTTATCATTTGAATATGCTCGATAACCACTTCCCGCTGTTTTACCCGAAACGGGAAATGGATGCCTCACACCCTGACGTCATGATTGACCATAACCGCTGCATTTTCTGTACCTTGTGTGTGCGTGCCAGCCAGCAACATGATGGTAAAGACGTGTTTGCAATCAGTGGGCGCGGCATTAACAAGCATTTGATCGTCAATGCGCAAAGCGGGCTATTAAAAGATACCGATCTGGACATGAATGACAAAGCCGCGCATGTTTGTCCAACTGGCGCCATTTTAATCAAGCGTACCGGTTATCAAGTACCGATAGGCCAGCGTCTGTACGACCATCACGAGATCGATCAGGTCAGTTTAGTAACGGAGAATCCTCATCATGGCGAATAAAATCAGAGTCGCAACCACCTCACTGGCTGGCTGCTTCGGCTGTCACATGTCCTTTTTAGACTTGGATGAACGCCTATTGCAACTCGCCGAACTCGTAGAATTTGACCGCTCACCGATTACCGACATCGAACATTGCACTAACTGCGACATCGGTTTAATTGAAGGCGGCGTGTGTAATTCCGAAAATGTGCATGTGCTGCGCGAATTCCGCAAAAACTGCAAAATCCTGGTCGCCGTCGGCGCCTGCGCCATCAATGGCGGCTTGCCTGCAATGCGTAATTTTATCCCGCTCGAAGAATGCCTGAATGAAGCCTATCTGGAGGGTATTGGCGTAGAAAATCCGCAGATCCCCAGCGATATAGAATTGCCGTTGTTGCTGGACAAAGTGCGTCCGATTCATGAAGTCGTCAAAATAGATTATTTCTTGCCAGGCTGTCCACCTTCAGCCGATGTGTTCTGGAAATTTCTGACGGATTTGCTTGAAGGGCGCGAGCCTTCGCTACCTTATGACTTGGTGCATTATGATTGAGCGGTTTCAATATTGAGGAAATCCATGTACACACTTTATAAAATCAATGCTGATGAGTTAAACGACAATTTTTTAGCTTCAATCAAAGCACAGTTTCAACATAAGGATATTGAGATTGCCATTTGCGAAACAGCACAAATAGAACAGGATGAAACCGAATATTTATTGCGTCATCCCGCTAATAAAGCGCGTTTATTGGCAGCAATTGACAATGTGGCAAAAGGGGTTGTGGTCGCTGTCGCTTTAGATGATTTGTCATGATAATCGCCTTTGATCAATGTGCTTTTGAAGATTTTGCAGGCTGGGCAAGTGAAGACAAAAAACTTTATAAACGGCTTGTTAGCCTGATAAAAGAAACGGCACGTAATCCATACACAGGCTTGGGTAAACCCGAAGCACTAAAACATGAGTTACAAGGCTATTGGTCGCGCCGCATTAATGATGAGCATCGTCTAGTTTATAAAGTTGAAACCGATAGGCTTATTATTATTGGCTGTAAGTACCATTATCAGAAATAACAAATTAATTCCTACACAAATACGGGGAAAATCATGTACGAACATTTAGAAACCGCCAAAAACAGAGACAGTTTAAAACGCGTTGTCGTAGATCCTGTATCGCGTGTTGAAGGGCACGGCAAAGTCACGTTATTGCTGGATGAAAATAACAAAGTTCAGCAGGCCAGATTGCATATCGTTGAATTCCGGGGCTTTGAGCGCTTTATTCAAGGCCGGCCTTACTGGGAATTGCCAGTATTGGTGCAGCGTTTATGCGGCATTTGTCCGGTCAGCCATCATCTTGCCGCCGCAAAAGCCATCGACCAACTGGTCGGCGTTGATCCTGAGAATTTGCCGGTCTCCGCTGATAAATTGCGCCGATTGCTGCATTTTGGACAAGTCATGCAATCACACGCGCTGCATTTTTTCCATTTATCCAGCCCAGATTTATTGTTTGGCTTTGAAAGCGAGATTAACAAACGTTCGATTATTGCCGTGTTAGCGGCATATCCTGACATCGGTGTGCAAGGGGTAAAGCTGCGTAAATACGGTCAGGAAGTGATACGCATGGTGTCAGGCAAGCGCATTCACGGCACTGGCGCAATTGCCGGCGGAATGAACAAAGCCCTGAGCAAAGCCGAGCGCGATTACCTGCTCGAAGATATTGACCAGATGATTGCGTGGTCGGTTGATTCTGTGGCGCTAATTAAAAAAGTGCATTGCGCTAACCTGCCGTATTACGATGATTTTGCCACGATCCGCACTAATTATCTGGGGTTGGTCAAGCCGGATGGGGCTTTAGAGCTTTATCACGGCGGCCTGCGCGCTAAAAATGCCGATGGCGAAACCATCATGGATCATATCGATTATTGCAAGTACAACGATTATATCCACGAAGAAGTGCGCTCATGGACTTACATGAAGTTTCCCTATTTGTTATCGCTGGGCAAAGAAGCTGGCTGGTATCGGGTGGGGCCGTTAGCGCGGGTAAACAACTGTGGCTACATTAACACGCCGTTAGCAGAAGCCGCGCGGGTGGAATTTAAAGCACATGGCAACGGAGCGATGGTACACAGCACACTGGCTTTCCATTGGACGCGCCTGATTGAATTACTGCATTGCGCGGAAAGTATTAAAGAACTGCTGCATGACCCTGACATCCTGGGCGGCGAGCTGGTCACACAGGGCGAAAAACGTTACGAAGGCATCGGCGTGATTGAAGCCCCGCGCGGCACCTTGTTCCATCATTATCAGGTCGATGAAAACGACATCGTCACCAAGGCCAATTTGATCGTCTCGACCACCAGCAATAATATGGGGATGAATGAATCGGTCCGTCAGGTTGCCGCAGAATATTTATCAGGCAGGGAACTCACCGAACCGTTATTGAATAATCTGGAAGTGGCGATCCGTGCTTATGACCCGTGTTTGTCCTGTGCGACCCATGCCGTGGGCAAAATGCCATTACAACTTGAGTTGCTTGATGCCGATGGCAAACTGATTGATAAGCTGGTTAAGCACAGTGACGGTGAGATTGAGCGGAAAAATGCTTAAACCCGTCCTGGTTTTCGGCTATGGCAACCTCAGTCGCGGCGATGATGCGCTGGGGCCGTTATTGCTTGAGCATATCGAACGGAGTCCAAAACATGTTTTGGACTCCGTAGAAATACTGTCTGATTTCCAGCTACAAATTGAACATGCACTGGATTTAGAAAATCGGATGCTGGTGCTATTTGTTGATGCTTCGGTCGCTTGTCAACAGGCGTTCAACTTTGCGGAGCTTGAACCCACCCGAGACAAAAGCTATACCACCCATGCAATGAGTCCGGCGGCGGTTTTGGCGGTTTATCAGTCGATAAAAAAGCAAACGCCGCCGCCCTGTTTTCTATTGAGCATCAAAGGCGAACAGTTTGAGCTTGGCGAAGGTTTAAGTGTCAATGCCCAGCGGCATTTGGCACAAGCGGGGCAATTTGCCGAACACTTATTAAGTGACCCTGAGCTGACGGCGTGGCGGCAGCAAACGAATAACCGGTAGCACTATGAAAGACCAGTTATTCACTTTTGAACAAATCCACATTGAAGTCGCCCGGAATGCCACCGACGATTTCAATCTGTTCCACGACAAGCACAAATGGCTGGAGATAACCCATAATCCCTTCAAAGGCCCGATTGTGTTAGGTTTTCAGTTGAATACGTTAATTGAATATCAGATGCGCCTGTATCGCGAGGCCCACCATGAGAATCAGATAATAGCCGACAAGCAACTGCGTTTTAGCAATTATCAGATTATTTTCGTCAATGCACTGCGGCCACGCCAGGCAATGTCGCTGGAAATTAAAAAGACCCTGATTAACACCATTCCAGAGCTAACGTTAACTAACCGGGTGACCATCAAGTCGCAAGGTAAAACCGTTTTGTTAGGCTATAAAAAAGAAACCCAAACACCGTTGTTTCTAGCTGATACCGATTTAAGCGCTTTGCCGGATCTGAATACAGTAGCTGATAAGACCTTGGTTTCGGGCAGCAATTTCTTTTTAAAACGAAAAAGGATGTACAACGGCAACGTTAAAAATTTTCTGTCCGGTTCGCTGGCCGAACAATCCGATTATTTCGACGAGCTAACCCATTTCGCCAATTATCCCGAAATATTTCCTTGCAGCCTGACATCGGGCGTCCTGCTGGAAAAAGCCCAGCTTGAAAACCACGATTTCAAGTCGAATCCAATGGTGTATACCTCGCATGATATTTCGGTCGACCGGTGTCTTGTCAAGCAGCTAAAAAATAACGACAAAATGTATATTCTGGTCAAGCAACTGCCGGAGTCCAAGGAAAATACCCTCAACCACACCAGTATCCTGCTGCGTACCTACGAATGTTACGGTTTGCTGGAGAATCGGGAAATTCTGTTCAGAATCAAGCTGAATCTGGTACCGTTGGAAGAAATAATTAAAAACCTGAGTGCCAAACAGCGTTGAGACGTTGCATTGCAACGTCTCTACAAGATCAATTAGTAATTGAATATAACAATCAGGCGGTAGATGGAGTACAAACCTAGGTTTGTACTCCTGTGTGATTTTTAAAATTTAGCTTTGGCACTTACAGCGTTTTCATTCTTCATTAAGGCTAGCCACTCAAGTTGGGACAGGTTAAGCCGTTCGTGGTGAGCTTGTCGAACCATGAACGGCTTAACCGCTCATCCTTCGACAAGCTCAGGACGAACGGTTAAGCCTTGTCCGTACCCGACTTAAATTATTAACGACGAATGAAAACGCTGTAATTATCTAGCGTCAAACCTGCCGTTTGATAGATGTCACGACTGCCAGTCCTTAAAAGACTGGCAGTCGTCAGTCACCGAAATTATTTCGTGCTTGTTACTTATAGCGTTTGACAAACAGCCTGACGAAAACGGTAGCAGGTACGGCGTCGCCAAGGAAACGGTTATAAAGCGTTTCGATGTCATGGCATGAAAGGAACGCGTAGACGCCAAAACCTTTCGCGCAGGTAAATTCAGCACTTAGTATTTCAGTAAAGTCTGTCCTTTCTACACTCAATGGCTGTAGTTGTGTTGGTATGTTCATGGCTAGCACTCCTGGTGGATTGTTGACGTTCACCTACAGATAAGCACCTCAATGCCCTATCTTATAAGTCAAGCAATCGTCATAATATGAATTGACTGGCTTATACTGTTTTTCGGCATTAATTATCAATTCTTTAACTATTTTCGAAAGCCTTAGAAACAGTTTGAAGTAAACATCAAAACAATTCAGTGAAATATCAACAAGGTCGCCCATTCCCCCTGGCAAAAAAACTGATAGCCGCAAATCCCTCTGATGATCCAACAACAAGCGCTTTTTATAACTGAACATTTTGCCAGAACCTGGCAACAGCAACTTAGCGAAGCCTTTAATACTATTGAAGGTTTATGCGATTATTTACAATTATCATCCGATACCCTGCCCATTTCAGCCGCGGCGGCTAAAAATTTTCCAATACGTGTTCCATTAAGCTTTGCAGCCTGTATTGAAAAAGGCAATCCGCATGATCCTTTATTGCGGCAAGTGCTGCCGGTTTACGATGAAACGCTGATCGTTCCCGGATACACCAGTGATCCCGTCGGTGATTTGCCAGCCGCCGCACAAACCGGCATCATCCATAAATATCACGGGCGCGTTTTGTTGATCAACACCGGCAGTTGCGCGGTCAATTGCAGGTATTGTTTCCGCCGTAATTTCCCTTATGCGGAACTGCAACTTGGCAAGCAACAAGAACAAGCCGCCATTGCCCACATAAGCTCAGACGCCAGCATCACAGAAGTTATTTTAAGCGGCGGTGATCCGTTATTGCTCAACGACTTGCGATTAGCCAAACTCATCGTGCAATTAAACGGCATTAAACAATTAAAGCGTATCCGCATACACACTCGGCTACCCATTGTGTTGCCAGCACGGATAACCGGTGCGCTGATTGATACGCTAAGAAACAGCAGTAAGCAAATCGTCGTCGTTGTGCATTGCAACCATGCTAATGAAATCAACAGCCGTGTCATAGCGGCCTGCCAGCAATTAAAAAACAGCGGCATTACCTTATTGAACCAATCGGTTTTGCTAAAAGGGGTGAATGACAATGCCGATGTATTGTCTTGCTTAAGTGAGCAATTATTTGCCATCGGCATCATCCCTTACTATTTGCACCTGTTGGACAAAGCCACCGGAACAGCGCATTTTGAAGTCTGTGAGGCAGACGCTTTAGAATTAGTCAGGCAGTTACAAAACAGGCTGCCTGGCTATCTTGTTCCCAGACTGGTCAAAGAGCAGGCGGGGGCGGCATCTAAGCAAGCTATTTAATGCAGCTTGTTGGTGCTGATTGAACAATACGCGCCGCATTCAAACCTTCATAAGTCAATTTAACAAAGCAAGGCGCTTGTGAACCGGTTAAGTGCACTGTTTTAGTCCAGTAACCTATCGGATTGGGCGCTAATTTTACTGGCGCACTAATGATAGCACCGCTGATACTTCTAACATTCATTTGCAGTGTGTTTAATGCCGCTGCGCGTTGTGTTGGGGTGATGGTAGATTTAAACAATACTAACCCTGATAAGGTGAGCGTATTCGCTGACCATTTCGCATTTTGTAGGACGAATTGACTGACATTTTTAGTAGTGCTTCCCCGCGCCGGCCAAACGTGAATACTGGCCGTAACGGTATTTGATTTTAAAAAACGCCCCGCCGTATTTTCTTGGGCATAAATGCTCAAGGTATAATTTTTATGGGTTTGTGCCGCTGTGGGTTTCCATTTAAGGTCAATCGTGGGTAATTGACTCGTAGCATCGATGCGTAATGGCGCCAGGGTATAACCTGTTGGCGCTGAACCATGCAATGCGAAGGTATCTTGTTCCTTATCATAGACTGAAAAAGGGATCACTAACGGCACTTCACCTACCGTTACGTCCCATTTTGAGTTAATTTGACTGAGAACAGGTGCAGTGTCAGGTGCTGATAATGATTGGATGTAAGCAGCCAGTCCCGCAATACCCTGTGTGAAATACGCATCCAGCACGCCCGGTTTCCAAGGTTCGCCACCTAATTCGTTAAAATGACAATTCGTACAACCTGATGCGCCTGTGGGGGCAACAAATTCAGGTCGTGCGGATACCTTGCCCACGGCACCAATGGTACTTGCCACTAGAACGGCGATAGCAAACAGTGTTCTTTTCATATTGAATCCCCACTTATTAAAATTTTGTAGAGACGTTGCATTGCAACGTCTCTACGCCAATCGAAAACTACCCCTTCAACTGATACCCCGTCAATACGGCGATCATTTTTTCTGTTGCCGTGTAATCCGTACCTGACCAAATTAACGTGCCTTGCGGACTTAAAATAGCGAAATACGGCAAGCCAATTTTCAATTGGCGATGCAGCGGATTTTTTCGAAATGTTTCAAATTCAGGTTCTTTATCTACCAGTTTTACCGCAATGGCGCGTTCGCGTAATGCCTGATTTAATGCCTTGTTATTTATCGTCTCTGCTTTAAAAGCAATACAATTCGCGCACCAACTGGCATAAAAATCAATAAAGATAGGCTTGCCTGTTTGTTGTGCGGCTTTTTGCGCAACTTCATAACTTCTATACCATAAAATTCCAGCGTCTTCTTGTATCGTCGAACGGGCGTTAGCTGTTTTTGCTGTGTCCTGGCAATCACTCGCAGTCGCTTGTGCGCTGCCCATCAAAGGCACATGCCCTAAGCTTGCAATCATTAACCAGCCGCCTGCAATTAATGTGACTACGCCTAGATAATGGAGCATTTTTTGATTGGGTACTACATTTACAGGTAACGGTGTCAATACATTACAATGCACAACGGCTGTCCATACCATCACCAAACTCACGGCTAATGATAGCGTCACATTGGGTTCTGCACCCAAAACGCCCATCCCTTTACTCAAATACCCATAAGCGAAATACAGGATCATGAAACCAAAAGCATATTTTATTTTGTTCATCCAATAGCCTGATTTCGGTAGGCTTTTAAACTTCAGCACACTAATCAAAAAAAACGGCAGGCCTACACCGATGCCAAATCCTGCCATCATCACACTACCTTGCGCGGCAAGGGTTAATTTATCGAAGAAGGTTAACGTTTGATTTAATAACGCCAAAGCGGTCTCCTTCTCAGCAATGTTGTCGGCAACTTGCAACAATAAGGCAAAAACAATGGGGCCAACGCAAGGCGAGATCACTAATCCTGCAACCGTTCCCATTAACCAGGTACCGCCTAAGCCTTTCACGCGTGCTGAGTGCTGTCCTAACGAATGCACTTCATTTTGCATAAAGCCCAGCTCATAAAAGCCTAATAGGGCAATCGCAAAGAACGCAAAAAATACCGCAAAACCTAAATTTACCCATGCTGACTGCATAAACGTATTAAGCGCCCCTCCTGTCATGCCCGCTATTAAGCCTAGTGCCATGTAAGTCCCCACAATGCCAACCAGATACACAAAAGCGTGTTGCTTTTCTTTTTTCGCTACACCGTTTGCACGATTGATTATAAACATCGACGTAATGGGTAACATCGGATAAACACAAGGTGTGGCAACGGATAAAATGCCCGCTACGGACATTAAAGCAAACAGCATCAACAGGTTGTCTTTATTGTTTTTAAATAACGCCAACAGCTTGTCCATAAAACTAAGCGATTCATCCGTTGCAGTGTTTGTTACCGTAGAGTTTGAATGGATGTTGCTGGATTGAATGCCTGTTTTTACCGGTGGTAACGTCAAATCAACCTGCGTAGTTTGTGGACGAAAGCACTCATGTGTTAGGTCATTACAGAGTTGATATTTAACAGCAAGGACAATTTTCTCTTTTAAAAGCTGGGGGTTATGGGGGGAATGTGCTAACCACAATACAAAAGCGCCTTTATCACGTAACACAAGCGCTTTAACAATATTGTCATAAATCCCCAAAGGCTTTTTTAACTGGTGAATAACTAATTCCGATTCAGCGAGTTTTCCATCGGCATCAAAGGTAATAGGAATATAACCATTTTCATCACCTGCATCTAAATACGCATGATGATCGGGTGGCACCGTTAAGCCAATAGCGTATTGTGCGGGAAACGTGGCGTTTAGTGCGGCTACATTTAAAGTGACTTTGGGTATTTCGGCGTAAGCAATACAAAAATTCAGTAACCAAAGCATCGTGATTGCGGCAATCTTGTTCATACGTTTTCAGCGTCAGGTGAGATTAGAATTTTAGGTTAATCGAAGCCGTCACCAAGTAGTAACTAAAATCAGCAAACGGCCCAAGATTGTCGCCACCCCATTGATAAGCCGCTTTATGGTCATAATATTCAATGCCCGCTTGAAACTTTAATTGATGTAACGAATGTAATTCAGTCAATTCTTTACTGATTTTAATGCCGCCTGATAAGGCGCCAAAGCCCGCTAAACGGTAATCGCTGGAATAGACGGTGAAATCACTTAGGTTTCCGTTAAATACTGGCGCGTAAAAATCAGCGGCATCTTGCGAGTAATAACGGAAGCGGGGGATAACTTGCCAACCTGCCACTATCGGTTGATGCCAACTGAATTCAGTGGTATGTGAATTAACGCCCCAATCATCGACCGAAAAGCGATAATCGACATGCAATGCCGCATCATTGAGTTGCCCAAAATGACGGATATATTGTGTTAGCCAAGCCCCTTGAAATTTATCGCGCGGTCGGGTGTCGCGGGCTGAACTGCCGAATAGAAGGCCGTTAAATGCAAACGGCTGAAACCTCGTGTCATAAAAAACCACGCTTTTATAAGGATCAGACAAATAACCATGATGATAAGCCAAGGTGACGTTGCTTTGTAACAGTGAATCTTTATTAATAATTTGCGACACACCTAATAAATACTGCTGGCTGGTTTTACTGCATTTTGGATTGCAATCGCCATTGAAATTAACGGGGCTTACTTCATCAAAGGCTACCGAACCACCCACATTCAATGTAGTTAGTTTTTTATTGAAATCAACACTTAAATTCGTATTGAAATATCGCGAGGTATAATCGTTTTCCTCAGAAAAGCCGCCGCCTAGGTTGACTGAGGCGTTATCAAAGAAGTAGGTCAAGCTTGGATTGACCGCATCACGCTGTTCGCAAATTGAAGAGCCACAGCCACTTTTTAAGGCATATTGTGATGCGCCACTGATGATTTGGGTAATGCCCCCTTTGGCATTTTTCATGTTTTGCGTAGGTGAGGCACCAGAAATCACATCGCTGACAACATTTACCGATGCGGTCAGGGCTTTACCCAGGGGGACTGCCAATACGCCTTCAAAAACATTGGCATCAATCCGTGAGCCGCTTTCAGAATAATGCCCGTATTGAAAATCTGCGTTGTAGGTTTCTTCAACACGCCCTGCGTTGGCGGCGTCTAAACTCAGTAACGCCAACGCAGCACAATTCAAGCAGGCAAGAATATTATTTTTCATAAGGCCCTTTAATTGCAACCACAACCGCCACCGTTTCCACCGTAGCCACCGGTTGCGGCCTCTTTACTAAACGCCGTGTGCTGGCGCAGATTAAACTCCAGAGCATCAGGCGTCATTGCCATTTGCGGCAAGGCCAAATTGCCGCGTTGCCTGGGCAGCACCTCTGTGCAGGCGATCAGCGGGCTTAGGGTTGCCATCAATAAAATGATTTTAACGGGCTTCATTATTTAGCCAATAGCGCAGTAATTTTTGCTTCCAAGCCATTAATGTCGTCATGGGTAAAACCGTGATGGATATGTTGCACCACGCCTTGTTTATCAATAATGAATGAAGTCGGCATGGATTCAACAACGTATTTATCAGCCCATTCGCCTTTCTCGTCACGCAGCACAGTGAAATCAACTTGAAAATCTTTTGCAAACGCCTCGGCTTTGGCTTTGTCTTCATCCAGATTCACGGCGACCACTTCAAAGCCTTGCCCTTTTAGCTTTGCATAAAGTGCGTTTAGCAGCGGAAATGATGTGCGGCACGGCGCACACCACGAAGCCCAAAAATCCAAATACACCACTTTACCTGCAAATTGCTTAAATTCTGTTGGCTTATTGAGCTGTAGCGTAGGTAGCGTGAACTGCGGTGCGGCTTGGCCGACTTCAGTGGCATTAACCGCACAGCAAAAAGCACAGGCAAATAAGGTCAGGGTAAACAGTGAGGATTTTTTGGCTGTCATGATGGCTAACCTTGTGATTTTTTTAACGATATTAAGGGGAAGCTGCACGCCGTTCTTGTGCAGGCAAGAACGACGAAAAAGCAGATAGGACAGAACTTATAATGGATTAGAGCCTTTAGCGTCAACAATCAAATAACCTAAAGCGCCGTTGGACACCCTGTAGATAGCATGATCCACAATTAAGTATCTGCCCGGGGTTGGTGCGGTCAGTTCGAAAGTGGCTGCGGAACCGGGCGCGACATATTCAGTTTCTTGGTTTCTTAAAAAGTCTTTGAAATGGCCCTGATAAGTTTTGTCGAAAATAGTGCCGATAATATGCCAATTCGATCCTACGTTAGGGCCGCCGCTAGTAAAGAAAAAGCGCACGGTATCACCTTCAGTGGCGTGCATTTTGTTGCCAAAAAGCAAAGGGTCAGCGATGGCGTTTTTATGCCCGTTAAATGAAACGAAGGTTGGGTTTTCCAGCAAGGCCCGGCTTTCATCAAGCATTAAAGTGCCTGCGGGTAAGCCTAGATCAAGCTCAGATCCATCGAGTGGCGGCGTGTGATACCACTCATTTTGGCCAATATAAAATTCATGGTCAACTTTCTGCAACCCTCCTCTCGGTTCAACGACAATTAAGCCATACATGCCGTGGGCAATATGGCTCCACGCTTTACCTTCCCCGGCGCAGTGATAGACATAAGTCCCTTGCCGTGAGGCGGTGAACGTAAAGGTTTTTGTTTGTCCGGGTGCTGCACTTGTTGATACCGCGCCGCCCCCTGGTGCCATGGCGGCATGAAAATCAACATTGTGGTATTTGGCATTTTCGGCATCATTGATTAAATTGACGGTGACGGTGTCGCCTTCCATAACACGGACCATAGGGCCTGGAATGGTGCTGTTGTATGTCCAAACCAAAGCCTTAACCCCTGAGCCGTCAATGTCCGCAAGCACTTCTTTTGGCTCTAAATTAACGGTGACTGAGGCAGTCCGGAGCCTTTTGATGGGGGCGGGAATATCAGTGGGATCTTTGATCACATTGTCCACAGTAGTCACCGCATTGGCGGTTGAGTGAAATAAACAGCCAGCCATTAATGCCAGAGTAAAGATAAAAGTTATTTGTTTCATAAATCTTCTCCTAAATGTTGCTTATTATAATTGCTTATCCTGTACTTATTCAGTTCCCTCTCTTTGAAAAAGAGGGGTTAGGGGATATTTATTAGATACCCCCCCCCCCTCTTGCCCCCTCGATCCCCCTTTTTCAAAGAATAAGTATCTACATAAATCCTGAATATCGTCATTGTATCGTTCCCACGCGGAGCGTGGGAACGATACAATACGACGACTGACTGCCAGTCCTTCACGGACTGGCAGACGTCAAACTTCACTATTTGCGCGACCCGTTCCCACGCCGGAGCGTGGGAACGATACTTATGACCTAGATTCCGGCCAACCCT